>NZ_JAEHBK010000041.1:0-25072 GCF_016483685.1 Bacillus cereus group sp. N8
GTAAAACGTCCTTGAAAAGAACCGTGTGGTTTATCATGATAGTTAACACCAAACCCTTCTGGATACTTTGATTTGGCAAACCCAATACCCTCTGGTTGCGACACACCGCCACCAGTTCCTCCATCAAAATCTACATATTGCTTAACAATTTCAGAGTAGAAGAAATTTCCTCCATTTTTATATCGATACCCACCATTGTAGGCAATGGCAATAGGCTGACTATACTTAACCATAGCACCAGTTGTATTTCCAAGAGATGGTGCAACAACCGTTTTAGAATACAAATCTGCCACTGGTAATGAATGTTGTTTATTGTTAGAAGCTAACCAGCGAAGATAAGCTCGTCCAAAATTATATGATTGAACAATAGCACTTAAATCCGTAATACCATTCTTTTTTGCATCATCAAAAGCTCCTTTTAAATGCTTTACTCCGTAATAAACTGAATCCTTAGGATTTTTAATTGTATTCATTGGCCATCCTTGTGATTCACTTGACTGCATAATATCAGGTAGTGTTTCAGAATTCCCTCCACTTTCCACCATAATAATTCCAAGCACATAAGGCACTAACTCAGATACACCTTGTGCAGCACATTCACTTTCTACCATTGTCTGCCATCGTAATACTTGTTGCGGCAGATTTTTTGTCGTAACTGAAGCAGCTAATATACTCATTACTAAACATCTCCTTATTTTCCTATTATTTTTGTCTAAAAAACTACTAATTTACTAAGTACACCCAACAACTAAATGCCCATCTTTCCATAAAATTACTTGATGACACTCACCTTCTTTCACAACAAAAAGAGCAACCATAAAAATAGTTGCCCTTTCGTCAAAATCTTATATTACTACTATAAATCATTTTTACAATGCTTTCTGTACACCACATGTAACCTACATAAAGGTAACATTAAAATTCAGCTAGAAACTTGACAATCTTTTTTATTTCAGCATGCTTACGTCGGATATAGCCTGTACTATAATGCAAATCAAAAGCTATTTGTTCTAAAGTCATTCCGTCCACATATTTCATTTTTAGTATTCGATTTTCTAATCCGGTAAACTTACTAATCAAATACTTTAAATCGTACATAGCATTCATTTTATGAGCTAATTCATATTCAATTGCTTCAATATGTCCTTCTACTTTCGCACCGTTCGATTCAGCAGTTAAACGAACATCCCGTAAATCACCACTAATCCAACGTTTTAATTCAGCTTTTGTTTTATCTAAATTGTAGTCCAAATAAGCAATATCTTCTTCTAATTTCTGATAATCTTTCATCCAGTCAAACAAATGATGATTCACCTACTTTCTATATAAAAAACAACAAATCTCATAAAACATGTTTATTTTTTTTC
The DNA here is from genome assembly GCF_016483685.1 of Bacillus cereus group sp. N8. Classification (NCBI taxonomy): domain Bacteria; kingdom Bacillati; phylum Bacillota; class Bacilli; order Caryophanales; family Bacillaceae; genus Bacillus; species Bacillus cereus group sp. N8. The sequence goes on from NZ_JAEHBK010000041.1 coordinate 1,368, forward strand.
GTTCTAAGACGTTTTACCATACTCAAGACCAATAGCATTCAAAAAGAAAAACAACTTCAAACTACAACTCTTCAACGAAGTTTGTGAATACTTGTTAACTCTTTCCGCTCTTGTCATAGCGATTCCCTTGCTTCCCTGGTAGCTTCGTTGCTGCTAGATGATAAGACCAACCACACTTTAATCGACTATAAAATGTGTAACGTGATATGCCGTTACGTTCCGCCATATGCATCCATTCACCATGTTTTCTATCGAAATCCATTTTCTTTTTCCCGATCCGTTGTGTTATAGCTCTTTCGATATTCCAGTCATAGCGGTATACTCTCTCCTGAAGTCTTTGTCTGCTGATACCATTCGCTTTAGCTCGCTTATAATGTTCATCTAAGATAAAGAAGTTCATTGCCATGCCCCTTTCTTAATCCAATGCCATAATTTCAGCTAACGTTCTATCTGAAATGCAAGTGTTGATAATCTGAATCCGACCATATTTATCTTTAGCCATTCCAACGGCTTCGCTTTCTGATTTTGCTTCAAACCAACGAAGTTTCCATTTGTCATCTTTGTCGTAAAACTCTACTGCGTACGTTATGACGCTTGTAACACATTGCAAAAACTTATCAGACGTGCTCTTTGCTTCATAATCAAAACTTCCAACGACATCCTCAAGTGTTAATTGCTTCATGCTACTGTCTCGGCTTTCTCACACATTTGTAATTGATGGATTGCTTTTAACCTCGTCATAACGGCATGACGTCTTCTATCCACTTCTTCAGGTGTCCGATTCCCCGCTTCGCAAATACATGGTGCGAATTGGTACATACCCATTCCCATATCGTTTCTAATTACTCCAGTTCCTTCACATGCACACATCTTAATTCCCCCTTAGAATGGTAATGCTTTTCTTCTATAATCCTTTGTATCTTTAAAAACAATTGCTCTAAAGTTATTGAATATACGTGATACAATCCGTTCGTCATATGCGCCCTCTAAACGCTCTCCAGTAAGGTTTGTCGTGAAGATAGTAGATTTACCTTGCCTTCCATCGAAAACATCGAATAACACTCTATTAATGAAGTTTGTAGCTTTTGTATTAGCATCTAATGCGCCTAACTCTGCCCCTAAATCATCAACTATCAATACATCTGCTCTTACTAATGTCCGAATGATTGAATCCTCAGTTAAGGAGGAATCTTTATTGAACGTACTTTTAATCTTCCTTAGCAATTCGCCAACTGTAACGAAGACCACTGATATCCCTGCTCCTGCAAGCTGATCTGCGATGGCATAAGCAAGATGTGTTTTCCCCGCTCCGCAATTACCGGCCATAATTGTATTGAACACTTTCCTATTGAGATAATCCGTTGTGATGATTTTTGCAAGTTCAAGGTTCTTCGCTCCTTCCCCGCTAGTAGGTTGGTAGTTATCAAAATTAGCTTTCTTAATATCGCTATCAGCAATCATGCTTTGTTGATGGAATAAGAATTTCTTCTCGTTCGCTTTATCCGCATCGTATTTCGCTTGTTCTTGTTCTTGGAGCTTCTTACTATCGTTTTCAAGGAAGCAACGAGGGCAAACAACTTGTCCACCGAACTTCATCTTATTCATGCCATGCGTATCACAAACATCAGAATCCATAGTCATATTCACCTTTTTGGCTATATCGGTTGGTATTGCTGCCGCCGCTCTCTGCATTGTTCTTCGCTCCTTTTTTAGAATTCATTTGAATTGTTAATTGATCAAACTTTTCACGTAGCTTTTTAGGAGATAAGATGTTTCCTTGCCAAAATGGATCTGCTTGGCACCAATCAATAACATCTTTAATCTCTTGCAATTCACGGTTATCCTTTTCACGCATTAATCTAAAATCATTAGACCAAGTATCGAAGTTAGGCTCTTTTTGTTTAGGATTATTACCCTTAATTTTTTCAAACAAATACTTAGCCCCATTGGTGTCGCAAGTTTCAAACTTGTGACGAGGAGTCTTTTTTTCTTTTTCTTTTTCTTTTTCTTTTTCTTTTTGTCCCCGTATCGTGGACGTATCGTGTGACGTATCGTCAAGACCCGCATAAACACTGACTTTTTGAACTAATGATGTGTTTTCCGTTCGTTCCAGAACTAGTTTCACTAACGATAAATCTTTAATACTTTTTAGTTCTTTTTTGATACAATCCTCAATGGGCTTACCACCTTTGTTAAGATTGTATTTACCCCAATTTAGTATGCAAAGTTCTCTTGTTTCCTCGTTATAAGCCACAAGATCGTGATGATTCATGAAGCGATCCAATAAAGCTTTTGCGCTTTCAATCGAGTAACCTAATTCAAAAGCCATTTGTTTTCTAGTTATCTGATAAACTCCAATTTGATTTGTGTGCTCATTTGTCATTAGATAGAGGTAAAAGTACTTATCCTCAGGTGTCATCTCTTCTGAAACTCTTGCATCCGACCAAAATGAAGTCTGCACGTGCCTGTATTTTGCCATTTAATTCACTTCCCTTTCGCATACCGCTATGTCGCCTTGAATCTTGATTACTCTGTATCCTGGATAACGATCAGGAGTGATGTACTCAATCGCCTTCGCCTTCACTTCTTGTTCATTCTTTGCGCCCTTCCTCACCCATGAAGGAAGGACGACTTTCGACTGATTTTTATCTAACATAGGTTTTCACTCCTTAGTTTGTTTGTTCTATTTTTTCACCCTGTTCTTGTTCTCCGTTTTCAGCAGTTTCTTTTTCGGCCTGTTTAACCCATTTTGTCGATTTCTTAAGTACTTCCTCAGCTTGTTTTAATGTCAATTCGCCGACTTCCTTGATACTTAAGTGGCCTTTGATCGTATCTTCATCTACTTTTCGAAGAGCAGCTAACTTTTTAATGTTTAATTTAATTGCACCGACTTGTTGAGAAGTAATCATTTCCTCTTGAATCTCCGGTAAATCTTCACCTGCATAGATGTATAATCCCAAACCGTGAAGCGCAATCGCTTTTACTAAGCAACGTTGGATACTCGTATTAATATCGAAACTGTTTGGCTCCGCAATCGGTTTATTTTGATTGTTAAGTATTGGATGAATCTGACTTAGTGGTAATCCCTGTACAGTTACCTCAACTTCTACAAAGTAACCGCAATCCGTTTTAAGGTAAGGAACGCCATCGAATCGCTTAACTTCCCATGTAGCTGCTGGATCTACTTCACGAAGCTTTTTTACCGCCCATGCCCATGATAAGTAGCTAAAGCGTCCTTTCTTTTCAACGTGTTCCGAACAATCTATTTGAGCTAATTTAGAAAAGTAATTTTCAGCTGTCATATCAATCTCCCTCTCTTTTTAAAATGGTGCTACTTCTGCTTGTTTACTAGCTTCATACACTTCAATAAGTGCATGTAATCCGTATTCATAAGCCACAACCATTGATGCAGCATTAGGTTCTTTACTTTGCTTATATTTTTCAACTAAACTCTTCATAATTTGAATTTCAGCTTCAATTTTATTTTGTAGGCCCATCTTATTCACCCGCTACTTTCTTTGTAGAATGAGACTCTACATATTGTTTAATGCATTCGGTTTCAGTGTGTAAGTAATCCCCATCGAAATCTAAGCAACTTTCTCCAAAATAGATTTCTCCATTACAACCGCAACAAGTTTCAATGAAGTCTCTAGCTGATGAATCATGATGATTTCCCATTAACATGCCGTTTTCAAGCATTTCCACATTCCTCCTTATTTACTGTAGGAGAAAACATCTGGTATAATGTAAGTAAGTTAATAAGTGTGTTTTCTCCAAACCGTCTTAGGGGTAAGGCGGTTTTTTATTTTGTTTTGATGTCTTCTTATGTCAAATATTTGTAGGATTTTCCACCTCCTTTGTCGAATACTTTCGATGAAAGGAGGTGTTTTTATGACTATGATTCCTGTAAATTCTTCTAACCTATCAGCAGTAGGCTATGATGAAAGAACTCAAACACTAAGAGTCTCTTTTCGAAACAGAACTGTATATGATTATTACAATGTTCCAAAAAATCTTCACCAAGGATTAATGGCTGCATCTTCACATGGTGAATACCTTGATAGATATATCAAGAAAGCTAACTATCGATACGCAAAAGTAAGTTAGTCTTGATTAATAATGATTACAGCTGGGCCAATAATTTTCTTTTGTTGTGTTCCGGTTGTAATCACACATTCTTCGTGTGAATCAACATTTAATACTGAAACACCCTCTCTTTGCACTAGTTCTTCACTTAATTCTTTTGTGGATACATTCATCTAAACCTCTCCTTTCTCGATACTTTCACACATCGGAATATCCTGGAACCCATTTACTAGGTGGGGGGCTATCGTTAGAACTCTGAATATTCCGACAAAAAAGAGCTTGTCTGTGTTCATAAATTTGTAACATCTATATATAAAGTTCATATAAATTACGTGTTACACTTTGTACATTCCAAAAAGTTCTTATAGAATCGACAACTCGATGATCTTAGTACTGCCCTGCATCCCCTGCAGGGCTTCCCTCATTTAGCTAGAGTTATATACTTGTATGTTTCCTCAACCTTATCTGCGCTGTTGTGTACCTCTCTAGCTCTCAAATCCTTTATAATCCACAAGATTTTCTTTCGTTCGTATTCATCTCGCTGCTGTTTATTTGTCATTTTCAAGCCATCCTGCTCTCTTTGCTGCAACATCTATTCGGTGCACTAAGTATGTCGATAAACATATAGCTATCGCGACAATTATCAAAGATAGTGAGCTTTCCATCTCTAAACCGCCTCCTGATTAAGAAACTTATTAATGAAGTAAAGCTGACCTTTCCCTGTAACTTTTGGTGTAAATGATGTTACGAATTCACCTTCGCTATTTGTTCTTACAAATTCTTGTGACTCGAATAGTCCTAAATCCATTGAATACTGAGTAGGCGTATTGTACATGCTTCCTCTTTTCTTGCAAAGATAGCCGTTTTCTCTCAACCATTCGAAGAGTCTGTTTTGACCTATGTCTATTCCTTTTTGCTTCATTAGAATCGCTAACTGCTTTATGCTGATTAGATTCGTTGAAACTTGGATTGCTTGAGCGAATGTTACTAAAGATTGTTGCTGCAATACTTTGCGTTCAGCTTCAATGCGCTTTGCTTGTTCTTCTTTTAAGTTAGTGAGAAGACCGATCATGAAGTCTGGATTAGTTACCGCTTGTTCTAGTACTTGATCTGTCATGTATGCACCATGCTTACGGATTATTGGGAGAACTTCTATTGCTAACCAATCTTGGAAAACCTCTGCGATTTCGTTACTAGCTTTAAAAGTTAGCTTGTAAACTAACGATTCAGGTATTAAATCGCCTTTCCCCACAAGCGGGGAATTTTTAGGAAGATAAGAATTCACCCTATCCCATCTGATATACGTTTTTCCATTTTTCTTTTGCGTGAATCCTAAGCTTTGGGAAACCTGTTCTACATCGAATAATACTTCGCCATTTTCGAATTTTGCAGATACCTCGAAAATTTTATTTTTAAAAGTTTTTAATGCATTCATCTCTTTAACTCCTTTAAATTAGTTCGAAAAAATCGAACTAAATATTTAAAAAAAATCTTTAAATGCTATTACATTCGATTTATTCAACTTTTTTAAACAGTTCTTCAACTGGTATAGAAAATACTCTTGAAATTGCAAATGTAGCTTCTTTACCAGGTGATTTCGTACCTTTAACATATTCACAAACTGTACTCTTAGAGCGTTTTATCTCCTTAGCAAGTTGCACTTGTCTCATTTCATTTTCATCAAGCAGAGCCGACAATTTTTTGTTATCAAAAATCATTTCCCTGTTCACCTCGCTTACAAATACTATTATAACAAAAAGTTCGAAAAAAGGGAACTATTTTTCCGAACTTTTTTATGTATTTTTCATTTATAAATTTACCTATAACAACTTGCAACACTATAAAAGTTTGCCCAGAGCGAACTTTTATACTAAAATGAACTTAATTACTGTTACAGTGTGTTAGTAACACACTTAATAATAAATTATTGCACATTATTTTAATTTATATAAAAGGGGGAATTATTTATGCGTGGGGATAGAGTAAAACAATTACGAAAAGAAATGAAATGGACTCAAGAAGAGTTGGGGAATCATGTTGATCTAAAGAAATCTACTATATCTGAAATTGAAAACAATAAAAAAGATGCTGGAAGAAAAGCAATTACGAGAATTGCTACCGTATTGAACTGCACTACAGATTATCTACTAGGATTATCTGACGATCCAGAGCTTAACCAAGAAGAAAACAAGATTGTTACCGAAGAAGGAAAGAACATAATGGCTTTAATTGAAAGTCTTCCAGAAGATGAGAGAAAGAAAGCTTGGGAACAATTAGAGATGTATGTGACTTATATGCAAAATAAAAAGAATGGCTAATCAAAGAAGACTACTGATGTGACAGTCTTCTTTTTTATGTATTTGATTTTCCTTATAAAATTCATCTAGACATATTTTAAAAATATCTTCTGCTTTAATCGGAGCCTCATGTTTCAAACCCAATTTTACCGCTTCCCTAACTAATTGCTCTTTTTTCATATCTACTTCCCCCTATATTCTCTTTAATATATGTAGACTTTCTTAAAATGAAGAGCTTTTGTCGCTTTGGGTCAAAAACTCCCCACTTCCTTTAGAGCAGAATTGACACTATCAAGTTGATAGTGTCAATTGGAAAGCGGTGATAGAAAAACAAACTACAGTAGCAATTGTCAAAATGGCTTTACTAAACTTACCTTTCAAATACTTCACCAACTTTTATGTATAATTTATCTATATCGTTTTAAGACTGTTTTTGGTAGAATACTGCGGAAAATTCTTGATTGTTCTCTTCCCTCTTCTTCACCTTTTGCTATCTCCATGTAATATAGTTGAAAACTATTTAATCTACCATTTTTGAGAGATTTTAAAAATCCTTATATAACAGTTTTTCTTGAATTTCATAGAAAGAAGTATGCATTTTTACAGTCTTTCTTTTAAAACCCTCTATATGAATATTTTACCACAAAAACCGAACTTTTGTTCCTTTTATTTTTCATAAACAGAAATACGACCTAAATATAACAAAAAAGGTCAGAATAACTACCAATTATGGTATAGTAATAAAGTGATTATTATACTCAAACTATGAAAACTACAGTCGGTCAAAACATTAAAAATTTCAGAAAGTCTTTCGGTTTAACGCAAGAACAATTATCTGATAGAACAGGGTTGTCACGTGGACAAATCAAAAATTGGGAAGTGGATCGCCATGAACCTGATCTTGAAAGTTTGAAAGTACTTGCATCGTTTTTCAACACCTCCACAGATGCTCTTCTTAACTTCGAGAACAGGAAAGAAGATGAGTTATTGGAATTACTATTTAACGATGTCCAAAGAGCTTATGAGGAGCTTGATGGACGTCAGCAAGGTCGTTTTGCTAAACAATTAGCGCTGTATGTCAAAATGTTGCGTGATAACAAAGACATACTATGATTTGATTTTAGAAGAAATCATTTCCATTTGCTAGAGGCAAAATTTTACCATTTCTTCCAGTGAGAGCTTTGGCTCTCTTTTTTTATTTTCATTCGACATGATATGACAATATAATAATTAATAATTTGTTATTATCATTTGGAAATCTTACATTTAACAACAAATTATTGCTTTATTTTTAATTTTTTTTGAATGTGAAATATTTCAATGTAACTACATATCATTTGGGAAGAGGGAGAAATTCATGAAAAAACTATTAGCTTCAGCAACAGCGTTCACACTATTAACAGTTGGGTACAGTTCTGCTGCATTTGCAGAAAAAAATCCAAACGACAAGAATTGCGGTCACTTTAAAAACAAACAAGAGGTTATGGAATTCTGGCACAGCAATGGCTACAGCGCAACTAACGATCCTCATGATTTAGATCGTGACAATGATGGCTTACCTTGTGAAGTGAAAAAAGGAGATTACGATCAATTTTTAGCTAGTAAACAAACTACTAAAAAAGATGAAAACAAACCACAAGAACAAGTTAAACAGGAAGATACTAAAAAAGAACCTGTAAAACAAGAGAATTCAAATCAAAACAACCAAGCAACAAACAATAAACAAGAACAAACTAAGCCACAAACAACTGCAAAAGAAACAAAGAAAAATACTAATACAGTTGTGAAAAAAGACACTAAAAAACAAGGTGAAAAATTACCTAATACAGCATCAAACGGTGTTACAATGATGTTAGCAAGCTTAGGCTTAGCATTAGCTGGATCTGTATTAATGTTCCGTCGTAAAAAGACAAACGCATAAAATAGTTCCTTAAAACGGCAGGAGAAATCCTGTCGTTTTCAAATGGAGTGATAAAAATGAATAAAAAACAATGGATAGGCTTATTTTTAATTGTTATTGGACTTACTATCTTTTCCTATTATTTTCTAGAATGGTATGGTGCTAGACAATCAGCAGAGTCGCTAACGACTAACGAAGCGAAGCACTATGAGACCTCCACACCTTCTAAAGAAAATGAAACAACAAACATCAATCAAGTAGAGACGAAAACTGAGACTTCATTACAACCTGAAGAACCTGTACAAATTCCCGCTTCAAAGGTAAACCATCAATTAGGAGATAAAGTAGCATATTTAATTATCCCTAAAATACAAAAGAAATACTCTGTATATTGGGGAGCTGACGATAAAGTACTGAAAAAGGGTGTAGGTATGTTTGTTAGTGACTTAACTACTACACCATCTGGAAATGGTCATACAGTACTAAGTGGACATAGAGATACCGTTTTTACCGAGCTTGGTCAACTAAAGGAAAACGACCAACTTATCGTGGAATATGAAAATAAAACATATACATATAGAATTGACAAGCATTGGATAACGGATTCAGAAGATCGAACAGTTATTGTAGACAAAAGCGAGCCAACATTAACATTAACAACTTGTTATCCTTTTGACTATATAGGAGACGCTCCAGATCGATACATAATTGAATCATCTCTACTCTCCACTCGTTGAAGATGGGAGCTTCGGCTCTCTTTTTTTATTTATATTCGACAAAATATGACAAGACAGTTGTAACTGGATTTGTTATGATTTCTATAAATCTTACAACTTGAATGTACGGAGGAAAGAAAAAATGAAACGAAAATTACTTACAGCATTAACTTGTAGCGCATTACTTATGGGGATGGCTGCTTGTAGTTCAAATGAAAAAACTGCGACTGAATCAAAACCAAAGCAAGAAGCGAAAAAGCCTGAACCAATTACTACAACTTCACTTATTAACGAGTTTAAAAAAGCTGGATTAGAAGCTGAAAATGCTACGGATCTACCACAAAAAGAATTTGGAAACATGCGTAAAGACGGGAAACGTATCCTAGTTCCTGCACTTGGTCAGGATAACGGTGGCCGTTTATTTGAATTTAGTAAGAAAGAAGATTTAGAAAAAGCTAAGAAGTACTATGATGATTTGAGTAACTCAAATCCAATACTTTTCTCACATACATACGCTAAAAGGAATTTCCTTTTACAAATGAATGGTGATATGAAAGATGAAGAGTTTAATAAATATAAAGAGGTTATGGATAAAACTATTAAGTAGGTTAATGAATCCGTTTTTATTTTCTAAAAACTGTGATAAAATCACAGTTGGATGGGAGTCCAATACATATTATTAAAATTAAAGTGGTTCAAGTCGGAGGAAGGCACCTTAGGGTGTCTTTTTCTTTATGGGATACCGCCACATCGCTATCAACTTAAGAAAAGTAAACACCCCCAAAACAAAAAAACAAAAGACAATAAAATGAGTCATATGATACATCTAGTATCGGCTATCAATATTAGTAAGGCAGATAACATCATCCTATCAAATAAACCTATAAAGCCTAGAGTTACCAATAAATGAAACAAAATTACTCATTTCTTTAAGTGAACTTTTTAAAGAAAAATATTATCAAATAATAAAGTGAATCGTTTATATTCTAAATTAAAAATGTAATAAAACTTATTGAGACTATTAGAAAAGAGTTGATTACTTTTTGTATTAAGTACTCAACTCTTTTCTATTTCAGTATCTTTATTTTTTATTTATATAAGCATTTTTGTAGGTATATACACCACCGAATTGATGCTTTTCAATTCCTTTTACATACTCCTTTTGCACATATGCTAAACCAGTATGATAAAGGGGAGCAACAGCAGCATCTTCTAACAATACTCTCTCTGCTTCTCGTAAATAATCCCATCTTTTCTGTTGATCTAATACAACGTCATGTCTAGCTTTACTTATAAGATCATCAAAACTAGAATTTGAATACTCCATTTTATTATTTGGATTATCCGTCGTAAATAATTCTAAATAACTAATAGGATCTTTATAATCAGGTCCCCAACCTACCATAGATATATCATACTGTCCTGTTTGTTCAAGTTGCAATTTTTGTTTAGATGGTTGCTGCTTAATCTGTATCGTTAAGCCTTGTAAATGTTTTTCAAGTTCTCCTTTTATATATTCTGCGATATGTTTTGCATTGTCTTGTTCAAATGTTAAAAATTCAAGTGTGACATTTTCTGTATTAAGTTCTTTTTTGGCAACTTCCCAAGTTTGTTTCGCCTTTTGTAAATCATACACAGCAAGAGCACCATTTTCTTGACGAAAATCTTTTCCATTTGTTTCATTCTTATATCCTACTGGTATAAGACCTTCTGCAGGTGTTGCACCATTATTGATAAAGTGATCCACAATTCCCTCTTTATTTAGTGCTAAAGAAATAGATTGTCTGGTTTTTTTGTTTGCTAACGTAGTGTTCTTTTCATTAAAACGTAACATAGATATCCCAGAATCTTTTTTCATATGTAATTCCTTTTTGCCCTTGTATTTATCTACAAATTTTGCACTAACAGGAGCACGATCAATACTACCCGATTCATATAAATTTAAGGCCGTCATTGAATCTTTTACAATATGAAAATTTATTGCCTCTAGCTTCACTTGTTCCTTATCCCAATATGTATTATTTTTCTTCAATTGAAATTCTTGTTCATGCTTCCATTTTTCTAACACAAATGCTCCATTATATATAAGATGATTTGGTTCTAAACCATAACTATTTCCTTGTTCTTTCACAAACGATTCATTCTGTGGTAAATAAATAGGCAGTGCTAATAATTGCAGTAAATATGGAACAGGCTGTTCTAGTTCTACTTCTAGCGTATGAGTATCTAATGCCTTTACTCCTAACTGATCAGCAGCCACTATACCTTCATTAATTTCTTTTGCCTTTTTTATATAAAATAGTAAGTATGCATATTGAGATGCTGTTTCAGGACTTAATGTTCGTTTCCAAGCAAAAGTAAAGTCATGTGCTGTTACCATTTCACCATTTGACCATTTAGCATCTTTACGCAAATGGAATGTATATCTTTTCCCATCTTCACTTCTCTCAAATGACTTTGCTACACCAGGAATAGGCCTATCTTGATTATCGAGTACATATAATCCTTCAAATATATTTTGCATCACATGTGATGATGTACCATCCATGGTTTTTGCGGTATCTAAAGAAGGCATTTCTTCAGATATTGTTAAATTTAATACTTGTTTTTGGTTCTCATTGACAGTTTTATTAGATTTACTACTACAAGCCGATAAAATTGAGGACGTGATAAGTGCACATACTAGTAAACCAATCTTTTTCTGTTTCATAAATTTCTCTCCTTAAATCAATTTAACTTTATAAATAGATATATATATTATAGCAGAAATATTACAATAAGGGGTACCGCCACATCGCCATCAAGCTAAGAAAAACAAATACCCCAAAACGAGAAATTTTGGGGTATCATAAAATTTTCAAATCTTTACTTCTTGTTTTGTCGTTTCATTTGTATACTACTTATAACCCCAAACACAATCGCTACTGCACAACATACGATTGAGAAGGTCTGTAGTACGTTAGTAGAGTAATACCCTACAACTAACACTACTGCTAAAATAATTCCTGCTACTAATATTCTCCGTTTCTGCATATCCATAAAATCAATTTATCCCCCTAACCTTTTACTTAAACTATATTTTACCATTTCAAATTCCGTTTAGCGTACGAAATTAAATTTATATTCTTCTATAAGGATACCAAAAAATCGATATATATATATATATATATACACGTTATAATCCAAATATAAAACAAATTATATATTAATCTACATTCATCCCTTTGATTTTATTGAGTTTATCGCACTTTACTCATTTTCTCCAAAATCACCGACAAAAGTATACATTCAAAACACGATAAATAAAGAATTTAAAATACCTATAAACAAAAAAAGAAAAAGCTAGATTTATGCTAGCTTTTTACATAAGTCACATTTTAGGCAGTAAAAAAGAATCTTCAATTAGAAGCTCCTTTTGGCTTATTATTAAATTAACCTACTTGTTACTTGAATAATAAATTTTAATAAAAAAGCTATATTTAAACACATTATTAATTAAATGATTAATTCTTTTTCAAGAAAAGTTACTACATCATTCCATTCTTTTATTATTGAACCTTTTTCATATTCAAATTCTTCGAAATCTATATTGTTATCTGGTTCATCTTCATAAAGTGAAAATTCTCTTATTAATGAACCTTTTTCTATAATTATAAGTTCTGCATTAAAATTTTCATCATAGTAAGCGTATGTAACAGAATTCTCTTTTGCAAGTTCTATCCAAGATACATTTGATAGACCAAAGAATGCTTCGCCTTCAAGGTCTACAAAATATGTCCATCCATCTTCATGTTCAGAAAAATACACTGATTCATCGATAAAATTCCCATATTCATCTAATTGAAATTCGATATCTTTATTCATCCAATCACAATAACGTTTTTTAGCTTCTTCTAATGATAAACTTATTTTAAAACAACATTCTCTCAATCTAGTTTCTCCTCCTCATTTTATAAATAAAATGTGCAACATTATAGATAGGATGTTGGTTAAAAAAAACCTATATACTATTACTTATCTTTAATATTATAGAATAGCCGTGTATAGCTTTCAAAAAAATTACATCCTAATATACCTTCAGTTGCCATAATGTACAATTATTGGGATTTAATTTATTTAGAAGACTATTAAAAGTCCTCCAGATTGTTTAACTGGGGGACTTTCGTGTTCACATAATTCTCGTTATTGGAAGTTATAAGCACAGTTTGTATTATGTTTAGGTAAATCTCAATCTTCATCAAGCATATAAAGTTCCTAAAATAAATCAAATATGATATTAGTTATGTAAGTTTCTAAGAATGCAGCAACGATAATTATAGGTAAAGTTAAAATAGCATAAATTTTTATTACTTCTAAAATCTTTTTACTAAGAGATACTCTTTCTTTATCCTTTTTGAACATAATTTTTAATTTGATTCTAATAAATTTATTTAATTCAAAAAGAATAGCCGCAAATAAACACAAAGCGAAAACTTCAACAAGGTAATGAGGGATGGATGAAATTATCATCACAAAACCTTTTTTAAAACCAAGTTGTAACGCAATTCCAAAAGAAACCCCAAGAAGTGAAGCAGTTAAAATTATATGTATAACATATAAAAATTGTATTGGAATCAAGGCTAATATAAACATTTGTAAAGGCACGATAAAACCATTATTAACAATATATGTCCATACCTTTTCTATACCTGTTAATTTCTTTACCTGATCTGGTATTCTATTTCCTATCCCTTCCAGTGTTTCTTTTAGATCTGGATTGATTATAAAAGTTATTATGGTAGCAATAACTGTTAGTGCTACCCCTAATATGAAAAAGTTAATAGCTCTTTTAAATACAACCTTATTAATTACATTCGAAATAACCCTCACCTCTTTTTCTAAATTTTACCATCTTAATAATGCGATGGTAAAGATTTTTTTGAATATTGTATACATAATCGGTTAACATAACGTCTCATTATCGGAATTTTTTTAAAAAATATAGACTTAACAATATGATACGTGAAATTATATATATATAATTCTTCAATATTCGACCACTGAACAATATAGGATCTCTTAATTTATTAAACTCTTTTTCATTCTCCATAAATTAAAAAAAGCCTAAACCCTTGTGTACCAATGGGTTTAAGCTTTTAATTTTATAGGAATACCTTTTGCAACAAGTTGCCATTAGGATAGTGTATCAGCAACTTGTAGCTATTACTATGAATGCTAGATTCCTCAAAATTATTCCATATTTTTTGATTTTCTTTATATTATTCTATGCTTTGTTTCAAATTATAATTCCATATTTATGAACAAAGGTTTAGTTTTATGGAATATTGTACAAGCTATAAGTACGATATTCTGTATTTAGGAGGAATTCCTTATGTTTGGTCTAGGAAAAAAAAGAACTCCATTTGGTGACTATTTAGATCGTAGAGGAATTAAGCAACAGTGGTTAGTGCAAAAAACTGGATTAAGTAAATCATTAATAAGTGATTTAGCGAATAAAAAGGATCGTGTTCCCACTTTAACATCCGCAACTAAAATCATTAAAACACTAAGAAAATTTGATAACCGCATTGATTATCATGATTTTTGGGATATCAATATTTAAGATTCCTAAAATATGTGGTCCATCACGAATGTTCTCATAAACACATTTTGTTTTGCAGCATATTGTTCTAATTTGGATTGCCGATAGTCTGATAATGTGAAAAAGATAATTACTGGAACAATAGCATTCTGTCTTTTATAGATATCTGTTATATGGCCATATAACTGTATTTTATGTTCGTTTGCCTTCATATGTTGCATACGATCTATTTCAACAAAATGGGGAACATTATCCTCAAAATACGTTGCGTCAGGAATAATCTGATACCTTTGACCATTAGTTGAAAACTCGATAGGTCTTTCTGTTTTCCATTCTGGAAATCCAAGCCACATCCAGCTTTCGTTTCGCATTAATATGTGTTGTAATTGACTACTTTTCTTTACTTCTTTTGTAATCCCTAATAAATTCCGTCCCTTTTTATTTAAATAATATACGTGTTCACGAGCCATTTTTGTAATGTGAAAATACGGGTGCATATCCTTTAATACACGATTTGCATTTCGAATACTCCCTAGACAGTGTATGGCTTGTAGTTGCCTCCTAGTTAAAAAATCTAACTTACCCAAAGTGGATAAAATCTCGATTTGTCTCGCTTTCTGTTTGAGTGTTTGATGTCTCATTTTTCTTCACCACCTTATATTGCTTTAGCAACTCCCACATATCTGTATCCTTTAAATAAGGTACCTGGATTTCCTCTGTACGATCTGTTTTAAACAACGCTCTTCCTGGAAGAGACGGCAAATCCTCCAGTCCTGATTCATCCAAAGCAACTTGTGAAGCGACCGTCGTTGGTAATCGAAAGCCTATTTTCGCATCAGCATTTTGTTTAATTTGTCTTGGCAATGTATCAGCGGTTGGATATTGCGTACAAAATATGAGTCGGAATCCTAAACCACCTCCGATTCTTGCGATTTCAGATAACATCTCTTGGCACAAAAATAATACATCACGTTGTTTTTTAGGTAATCCTTGTGTAGGACAAAGATTTGCTCCTTCATCTACTATGATGAAACATCGCTCTTTTATGGATGTATCTATGATATTAGTAAAGTAGGACTTCTTCATTACTTCAATTTGTTTAACCATTTTCTCACGTACTTTAGCCAACATTTCTAACGCCTGTTTCGGATTTTCAGCTACTTCTACAACTTGGGATAGCTCTTTGTAAGGACTAAATTCTAACCCTTCTTTCAGATCGATAATAAAGAAGTTTACGTGTTGAGATTGTTGCAAAATTAAACTAGTCATCACATTTTTTAAGAATACTGTCTTTCCAAAACGAGTCATTCCACTTACACACATATGCGGTGTTTTCTCAAAATCATGATATACATATTTATCTAACGCTTTGCCCATCACAACTCTCCATGTACGCTCTTTTAATAGATCCTTAGACCAATTCCACATTTCAGGTATTTGTTCGCTAAATACTCGAATATGAAGCTCTCTGTGGTGAAACGATATTTTAACAGGTTTATATAGACCTTCTTCTAATACTTCAGCTAACTTTTGGATAAGTTGACTAGGTACACCAAGTGGTAACTTGTAAACATAATTCATACTTATATCATCTTTAATTTCTTTTATAAAAATGGGGTATTGTAATTCACCTTTATGTTGAACACATATCTTTGTAATTTCAAAAAACGTTGCAATTTTTTTCTTATCACTCATTCCATTACTTTGATAAAAATAAGCTACAGTTATAAAGGTTGCTGGAATTAATAAAAGCGACAACATTCCCTCCATACCTCCTTAAGGTAGTTGAGCCTGTATGGAAGCTTATCAAAAGCTGTTTAAGATGCGCTATTATAATCACTTTCAACTACCAGATGTAATACTAACGTAGAAACATATCTAGTATATCCATTAGAACGTACCAAACACTTCCAATCAACAAGCATTTAAGACCTGCACGTAGCAACCAACATGGAAGATAAAGCCCTTTCTTCTTCAGCAATTTTACTCCTAAAACTGAAGCTCCGGTCACGCCATATACAATCCCTAGCTCTCCAATGATTGTCATGTTTATCTCATCCTTTCGGTTTGATAGATAAATTCCCCTTACGATCTCTATAAAGTTGATAATCATCCAGTAGCTCATTCCATGACAATGCATGTTCTTCGCCGTATAACTCCTCTTCAATCTTTTGACTTAAATAATAGTAACCTCGGTATTGTTGGTCCAGATATACTTCGTGACGTAACATATGCTCTTGTATAGCGCATATGTTTTCTTCATTCTTATTAGCTTTGTACATTTGATTCAATGTTCGAGAAGAATATAGATAAGGTGTACTATACAGCATTTGATATTGACTCATATGTCTTCACCATCCATATAGAATTCTAGATACACTAAATACATATGATAATGATACGGATTTTCGAATTTGTCCCTAAAAAAATACGTCATTCCAAAATAGGAATGACGTTCGACAAAAATCTTAAATTCTTTGAAACTGTGCTAATAACAAGAAAACGACCCTTTCTTTACGCCGTCACAAGCAGCAAAAGAGTGGTTTTCGTAAAAATAAATGATAATTGATAGCCACTACCTGACGGTAGCAGTTATCAAAAGAGGAGCACATGTTGGTAGCATGTGCTCCTCTTTTTTGATTGTATGATTTTTTTTAGTGGTTCGAAAATAAAATTAAAAATTGTAAATTAATTTTTTCAGTCATTTTAGTAACAATGCAATTGAAGAGTAGTTAATAAAATCTAATATAAATATATATCTTATATATATTAAAAATATAAAGATAAAACTTATATAGGACTGGCAAATGTACGTATATCCTTACTCTAACAAAGCCTCTTAACATTTCATAGCGTAAAAAATCATAAAAAGTAGAATTTAACAATGGAAAATTAGGTATTATTATGGTTTAAAATCTACAAATAATCATAAATGAAATTTAGTATTCCTACATAAAAAATGAAACAATTTAATACATTATTAAACATATTTATTCAATCGTAAAATTTCATATGAATTCAATGAATCTCCACAATCTTATTGTAGTTACCCACAAAAGATTCACATTACATGTTATTTAATCAACATAATCCTAATTTCACACATAACTCACATTAATATTGATGATTTTTGATAGATGAAGGCATATAAGCCATTTATATCAATGATAATGGCACTAAATTATTCACATTATGTGTTATTTATCTACTTATCCACGAAATTTAATTTTTTTCTTATGATTTCTTGTAGATATTTGAATGTATATAGACAGCTTATAACATGTTTTTATGGAAGTATGTGTGGAAATATAGATAGGTACTATACTATTTTTGTATATGATTGCATAAAAAAAGACTCTATTTTGAATAGAATCGAGTAAAGTTACTTAATGTGAAGAATGAATAAAATTCTTTTAAATAAACGTATCAACACGAATAGCCCTCTATCTTGAATTTTTTTCAAAAATAGAGAGCTGATTATGATTAGTTCGTTTTCATTGCTGTCAGTACTTGCTCAGCCGTTGTTACTGGGATACCAGCGCGTATTAACTGTTCAAAGGCACGCATAAATGTAATTAAATTAAAGTTATCTGGTACTTCAATAACGCGAAGCTTTTCTTTCGGTAATCTATCTATCTTCTCAATGAACAATTCCCGAACATCACTAGGAATAGAGCGTTCTTTATGTCCTCTTACCTTTAAGAGTTCACGTATTTCTATTTCTAAAGCCATATAAGCGTTTAGGTTTGTACCTTGTTCATAAGCGTACTTTCTAAACAACGTTTCTTCTTGATACTTTAGATAGTTGCGGTGATAAGATTCCTCTGTAACAGGTACAGCAAATTTGTAATTTAGTAATTCATACGTTTTGCGGAACAACTTTTTGATGTTTCGGAGAGAGTACATAGAGAAATGCAATCCGAAATCAAATACAGCTTGTTCTTTTTGTTCTTTTGGAACATGTTGTGTAATCAGAGGATAAATACCCTCTTTAGCTGCGGTATCAAGAATTTGATATTGTGATGTTTGATTTAATAATTTTTTCAGTGTATATACTAATTTGCTTGGATACTCTTCATTACGATCTATCATGTCACGTAAGCTATGAATTACGCTTCGAATTTGTCGATGGCATGTATATTTAAGTACATGGATAAATTTGTTCATGTCTTGTGTAAATTCACCAATATTCATTTCTTGTAGTACGGATTCGATAAAACGAGCTTTACGAGCATAAGTAAGCTTTGGTGTGAATGGATCGCGATACTGTACTTCTCCTGTTTCTTTTGCACATAAGAAATCCGTATTTAAGGATAGATATAGAGTCGTATATCTTTTTTTATTCTTAACCCCTTTTTGTAATTTACAAATTTTGAATAGTGGAGTCCCTGTACATGGTAATGCAGTTGTTAATTCTGTCATAACTGCGCGAATTTGATGTGGATATTTTTTATGTAAAAAGCGGTACATCCCACCAAAATGAGTTTTATTCCCTTTTTCATCTTGTTTGTCTAAGGAACGTTTTAGTGTAGTTTCACTGTGCTGTTGCATAGCAATATCTAAGAATAGCTTTTTAGATGCAACTGATAGCTCAAAGAAAGCTTTCGTAAATACCACCGGGCTAATATAAACATATGCATTCGCTTTTTCAGTTTCTTCATTCATAAAATGAGTTAATTTAATTGTATATCGACCATCTAATTCATTTTCAATCGTAATAATGTTATGTATACTTAATTTCTTTAATGCAATATAGAATTGAGAATGCTGTATGTAAGCAAATTCTTCTTTATATAGTTTGTAATCTTCCCACATCATATGTATTGTTACATTTGGAATGACTCCATTCGTGTAACATTTTTTATGTAGATATAAGAAGACTTCCAAATCTGCGTTTGTAACGCCATATAATTTATGCTTTCTTCCCATTGTTTCCGAAATAGCAGATAGTGTACGACGTGAAAAAGATGGTTTAGCCTGTGCTACGAAGCCATCCACATCGGCAATACGCTCCTCATATGTCATATGATCAACAATATCCTCAAGGTATGTATCTTTATAGCTGTAGTATTTCTCTTCGAAAGTTTCAACAAGTTTTTGCCAAGACTTCAGTGTTACTAAAACTGCATTTGTAGATTGTCCATTTAGACTACGTTGATTACGAATAATAAATGATTTTCCCATCTTTTTCACCTCCTACCTATAAATTCAGAAATAAATGCCAAAACACTATAAAATATACCAATTTTGATTATACCAAATCGAAATTTGCCGAAATACGTCCCTTTAAGAGAAAAAACAAAAAGATGAAACGCCCTTTAATCCCTTGTGTATCAAGGGGTTTCAGGCTTCCTAGAATTTTTTTTATGGACATGATATGGCTATGGATTTTCATATTGCTAGAAAAGAAGTGAAATAGCAAAAAAGCCTTGTAAACATGATTAAATCAACAGTTATATCGATTTTCAAAAAAATAAAAGGGACATGATATGGCTATGGGTTTTCATGTTTATAATTGCGAGTTAAACAGATGAACCCTTTTAAACAGTGATGTTAATGGGGTTTATCTGTAATTTTATAATTACAAAAGGAACATGAAGTAGCTAAGCGAGTTTTCATGTTTGGGTAAAAAAGGGGACATCATACAGCTATGGATTTTCATGTTGCATAAATACATGAAAATAAGGTTATAAACATGTAAAGCCTTAATATAAAAAGGTTTAAGGGGGTTTTCATCTAAAAAAAAGGGACATCATATAGCTATAAATTTTCATAACTAATAGTATAGGTGTAGTAGAAAAGCTTATATATCAAGCTTTAAGCACTTTTAGAAAAAAATTTCGAGTTAGTAAAAAGAGTTACATAATATCATTTTTATTTCATGTTTTGATGGAAAGGGGAATGATATGGCTATAAATTTTCATTTTGATGAATTTGGGGTGTTCGAAGTTACATTATTATTTTAATCCATACATTTTTACTTTCACTTCTCTTTTAAATGTAAGAGGTACTTTAGAGAGAGTGTGGATTTGAAATAAAGTCACGATTTTTTTTAAATACGCTCTTTTCTTTTGTTCGTTTATTAAGGTTAATGACATTATTTCGATTAAACTTTATCTTAAAGCTACTGTAACCATGTTTTTAAGGTGAAATTAGAGCGAAATAAATAAAATGTCGAAAATATAAGAATTTTTTGTTTTTTTGTTGATTTATGTTATTTTTAATGTTAAACTCATAACAACAAAGAAAGAGTAAACGAAAACCCTTAGTGGATAAATTATCAGAATTTTCATTCTTTTTCATTAGTTTACTCCATGTGATTTACACGTTTGTGTATTGCTTTTCCACTCTTTCTTTGTTTTTATAACAGTTGGAACTTCTATTTTAAAAATTATTGTTGTTTAGGAGGGATAGCTAATAGCTTGGACATTTAATGAAGAGTTTTTATTACAATGGAGTGGATCCAGAAAGAGGTGAAAAATAAGAAATTTGGATGTTAGTTTTTTCATTTTAGAAAAGGAAGAATAAAAATATAGTGGACATACAATTACAATAAAGGAATGCAGTATAGATCAGTATACTTGCATTCCTTTGCTATGAAAATGTATGGTGTTTGTTTAAGAAAGATATTATAAATTATGCTTTGTATCGGCATTTAAATCTGTTTATTTTTATATAAAAAATAATAAATATTTCTGTTTATAAATAGTATTACTGAAAATCTAATAGAAAAAGAGCTAATGGATGAAAGATAGGTTATTGTAAAAGTACTTCTATAATTGCTATTTGGATTTTACAAATCGATTCAGTCTTGTATAATCAGTTACAGAGTGTGCTATAAGTATGCAAACTAGAGCCCTTAACATGTTAAGGGTGAAATAAAAGAATTGAATATTCTGACTTTATTTCTAGTTTTATAAAAAGGAACATCATATAGCTAATTATTTTCAAGTTAAGATCAATAATAACTAAATGTATATAAGGAGCCGAATTTAAATGGAAGACGTTCTACAATTGTTTAGAGACGCACTATCAATAACTGAACAACTGTATAAACAAGATGAGCAATTGTGGCAGAAATGGGTTTCCTATTATGTTGATGTTGAAGCAGATAAAAGTAAAATTGTGACTTCAGAATACCTTTCTCCATCATTTTCAATGCTTGTACAGTGGTTAGAGCAACAACAAAGAAAAGGTGTTTCTCCTCTAGATATATTTAAAAATATAGATACTTACAGATTAATTATTCATGAGACCATAGGTGTCTTTATTGAACAAGAGTTTCGTAAAAATCAGACAGCTAGTACTATAGTGCATACAGCAACAAGTGAATCAGATGCGAACATATTGAATGAAAACTATTTAGAAGTAAATAACTCCGCGGTCTATTATAAGTTAAGAGATGGAATAGCTAAAAATCAATTTGAAGAAGATGAAAACACACGGTTAAAATCTTATCCTATTGAAACAAAGGATAGTAATGGAGTGGCACAGCTTTCCTCTCATAAAGATGAAGATCTAAAGTTAACGAACATTGAAGAGACAGCAAGATGGAATACATTAGTAGATGGTGTAATGAGTAATATGGATGATCTAACTGCAGATTGTTTAGATACCATCACGATTCAATGGTTGAATGAAGCAAAATCGCCTGATGAATTTATTGATTTTTCATATGAACAAGTTTTAGAAATGTGCAGTATTTCAAAGGCTAAGGCAAATGGTGTCGAATATTATAGGGTAGAAGATAAAATTAAAGTTGCGAAGCGGATTGCGGCCCTAGCGAGTATTTTTATATATCTAAATGATGACAACGAAGTAGTCGTATTAAATGATCGCGCTGAAACAGGTAAGCATTATGAAGTAAAACGCGAGGTAATTAAAAGACTATTTGTATTAGATTCCGTAGTTCTATGGAGAGATAAAAACACAAACGAATACATGGGGATAGAATCGTGTCGAATCAAACCGGGAAGTTTCTTATCCGGATATCTATATGGATCTAATAGTACTACAGCATTATTATCAAAAAAGGCACTTGAATATAATAGTTATAGACACAAATATCATAAAAGATTAATTCGATATTTGACATGGCAATGGAGAATACGTCAAATGTTTTCTAGCTTACAAAGACCTTATTCTATAGGTGGAGATAAAGGTTTGTTAGCAGTTATGGGTATAAATCAAAAACAAAAACCTAACCGTATCCGCGAACAATTAGAAAATGTTCTTAGTGATTTAGAAAAAGAAGAAGTAATTTCTCATTGGGAATATCATAATGGTTTAGAAGAAGAAAAACTCATAAAGAAGAATTGGTTTAAAAACTATTATTCACAGTTAGGAATAGTAATATTGCCACCCAAAGAATTAATTAGTTCAATGGAAAACTTAGCGAAAAAGAAAACAATTGATACAATAGATGAGGAAAGTCGTCCAGTAAAAGTTGTAGAAAAACCATTGGATACGAATGAAAATGAACAACTTATCAGGGAGAAAATAGAGTTTATTCATATGAAGAAGAATATAACTATGCGAGAACTATCAATAGAGATAGGTATATCACAGCCTACTCTTTCTAGATTCTATAATAAAAAAACAAAGCGTCTCTCTAGTACGGCGAGAAGCAAATTAAACCAATGGTATAAAAGACAAATGATCATCGATAAAATGTAAGTTTAAGCTAAAAATTAGTATTAAAAAGAGTCCTAGAAATAGGACTCTTTTTAATGTAATTATTGAATTTTCCTGTTTTAAAATATACTAATGAATATAGAAATATCCACTTATAGAAATAGGGATATTTCTATATTGAAAAGGAGATTATAGTAGTGTTATGTGGTATATGCGATAGAATCAGTAATGTATATTATTTCAGTAACTTATCCAAAGCTCTATCCTATCCTTTTATTTCTGTAACAAAGGCAATAGGATATAGAAATATCCACTTATAGAAATAGGGATATTTCTATATTAAAAAGGAGATTACAGTAGTGTTATGCGGTATATGCAATAGAATCAGTAATGTATATTATTCCAGTAACTTTTCAAAGCTCTATCCTATCCTTTTATTTCTGTAACAAAGGCAATAGGATATAGAAATATCCACTTATAGAAATAGGGAT
>NZ_JAEHBK010000042.1:0-23344 GCF_016483685.1 Bacillus cereus group sp. N8
CCCCTCCAAGTAATAGTGTAACATCCATGTATGTACATGGTCTTTTTACACTGTCTACTTAAAGGGGATAATATCAATTCCAGTCCTCTTTCTATTTTAATGTTATCAATTTAAAAACCTTCAGCATACGCATTTTGATAAAGTCTCAACCTGTCTTGTTAGTTTAGTAGGCATTTAGCTTTTTTCTCTTCCCTTATATTTATTATCTCCGAATCTGTCCATTCCCACGAATCATATATTTTGTGGAAGTCAATGCAGGAAGCCCCATTGGTCCCCTTACGTGTAGCTTTTGCGTACTGATGCCGATTTCTGCGCCGAAGCCGAATTCAAAACCATCAGTAAAGCGTGTCGAAGCATTATGGTATAGTGCCGCAGCATCGACGGATGTGAAAAACTTGCTAACGTTTTCTTCACTCTCTGTAATAATCGCTTCAGAATGCATGGATCCATAAGTATTGATATGATTAATCGCTTCTTCAGCAGAGGAAACTATTTTGACTGCTAGCGTGAGAGATAAAAATTCTGTCCCCCAGTCTTCTTCTATAGCGGGTACAATAGAAGCATCAATTGCTAATACTTTATTATCTCCACGTAGTTCTACTCCTCTTTCCTTTAACGAAGAAAACAGTTCGTTACCAAATCGATGCCCCCAATTTTCATGAAGTATAATCGTTTCAATTGCATTACATACAGATGGACGCTGCGTTTTGGCGTTTATGATAATATCAAATGCCATTTGTTTATCTGCAGTTTCATCAATAAAAATGTGACAATTCCCTGCACCAGTTTCTAATACCGGAACAGATGCTTCTCTCACTACAGTATCGATTAACTGTTTACCACCTCTTGGGATAAGAACATCCAAGTACTCGTTTAGTGTAAACAGCTGCTTTGCACTATCACGTGACGTATCTTCTATAAGTTGTACGCATTCTGAAGGCAAGCTCGTTTGTTTAAGTGCTCGGTGAATAACAGCCACGATGGCTTTGTTAGAATACGTAGCGGAAGAACTACCACGTAAGATCACTGCATTTCCTGTTTTTAAGCAAATCGTGGCCGCATCCACCGTCACGTTTGGGCGCGCCTCGTAAATCATCCCGACAACACCTAGTGGCACGCGCATCTCCTGAATAGATAAACCATTTTCCAATTCCCATGCACTTACACATTCTCCAACAGGATCACGCAAATCAATCAGTTGCTTAATACCTTCTGTCATATCAATAATACGTTGCTCATTCAGCATAAGGCGATCAAGGAGAGAAGCAGACAATCCTTTTTCCTTACCTTCCTCAATATCCCGTTTGTTCTCCTCTAAAATATATGCGGTTTCTAATATCAATTGATCAGCAATCGCGATAAGTGCTTCGTTTTTTTGATCTGTAGATTTTAGTACAAGTTCTCTAGCAATCTTCTTCGCTATTTGTCCCTTTGCCAACACTTCATTCATTTTCATTTCCTCCTTCTTTAAGATTCAGATGAGTCTACTCTATTCTTAAAATGAAACCCAATTATCTCTATGGATGACTTCATAGCTATGCCTTTCAGCTCGAACTTGAATGTCTTGGCTCTGCATACCTTTTAGATCTTTTATTTCCTCTGCACTATATCTGCATTGACCTTTCCCTATTACACGCCCTTGTTGCGTTACGACCTCCACAACTTCTCCTGCTTGGAAGAACCCGGAGACACTAGTAACACCAGCAGGAAGAAGACTCTTTCCATGCTGAATGATAGCAGCTGCTGCTCCAGCATCCACTTCGATTTGTCCGCTAACAAGTGAATGTAACGCAATCCACTGCTTATTCATCTTAATCGCTTTTGGAGGTGCATTACCGATATACGTTCCATCACCTTTCCCCTTCAAAACATCTAAAAACTTCTCATGTCCACGACCTGATCCGATAAATACACTCACACCAAGAGAAAGTGCTGTTTTTGCAGCATCGATTTTCGATTTCATACCGCCAGTTCCCAGTTTTGATCCAGCATCACCAGCAAGAGAAGCGATTTCTTCCGTAACCTCAGGGAGGAAATAATATTTTTTCGCGTCTGCATTATTCTGGGGATTCTGGTCATATAAACCGTTCACATCTGTAAAAATCATGAGCATATCGGCCGAAACAAGTCCGCTTACTAAAGCAGACAGCATATCGTTATCACCAAACGTCAACTCCTCTAAAGAAATAGAATCATTTTCATTAATTATGGGAAGAGCGGAACGGTTTAGTAGCTCCCCTAAAGTGGCATAAGCATTACTGTATTGTTCTTTTCTTGAAAAATCACTTCTTGTTAGTAAAAGTTGCGCGGTAACGATATCATATTTACGGAATTCCTCCGTGTATGCCTGCATTAACAAACTTTGCCCGACAGCCGCAGCAGCCTGTTTACCTTTAATTGTTACTGGCCTGTTAGGGTACCCTAGAGCAGAAAAACCTGCAGCGACGGCCCCAGATGTAATTAACAAAACTTCATGCCCTTCCTCTTTCAATCGAGCCAATGCGGCAACATGATCTGAAAGTTGTTCTTTAGAAATGCCTCCATGACTATCTGCTAGAGAGCTACTCCCAATCTTTACAACAATTCGTTGTTTTTTCACTTTTGTATCCCCCAAGTCTAAAATCAAAGTTTTTTATAAATTACACTTCTATTCATACAGCTTGCAGCGATTTCTATTCTCACCAATGCTGCACCTAGCCTATTAAAGAGCAAAATAAAAATGACCGCTTCGCCCTTAATAAAATAAAAAGGACGAAACGGTCATTGTTCCGCGGTACCACCTTAATTGATATACATAGATATCCACTTGGCGCCTATAACGCAGGCGTACGCCTAAACTTTCATTTAAGACTCAGGGATAGGTTCGATACATTCTATACGAGGAATCTTTCAGCCGGTGAATTCCACTCTCTTTCGTAAGAAGACATATGTACTAATTCCCTTCAACGATTTTCGATCTAATTTTTTTATATTATGCGATATTGTTTGTTTTTGTGTCAAGAGATATTTTGAAAAATTATTAGAGCGACAAGTTTCTAGTATAAAATTATGAACATCACCATTTCTTAAAAAAGTGGATTTAACTATACCTTATCGATTATTAATCAACATAGAGCTAGTTATGTTACAAATCCTACAACTTCTCCTAATTCCTTATACGAATAATAGAATGTTTTGCTATTATCAAACACGATCTTTGATGTTATCAAGTGTAGACAATACAAAATATTACATTTTACTGCATGTACTTATATAGTCTCAAATAAAGTTTATTTATTTTTAGTATTGCAAAAAGGACTACACTCTCTTAAAATATTTCTTTATATTGTATGGGATATTATTTAACTTTTTCAGAATAATATTTTAAAACCGATAAAATTGATTATAAAAGGAGCAAGATCGAGTTATTATGGACAAACAAATTGGATTCATCGGATGCGGAAATATGGGGATGGCTATGATTGGCGGGATGATAAACGAAAATATAGTGTCTGCAGAAAAAATAATTTGTTCAGACGTAAACGTTACTAATTTAAAAAATGCTAGCGAAAAATATGGCGTAACTATAACTTCTGAAAACAATGCAGTAGCTAAAAATGCTGATATTTTAATTTTGTCAATTAAGCCAGACTTATACTTATCAGTAATTAACGAAATAAAAGACCAAATAAATGGCGATGTAATAATCGTAACTATCGCTGCTGGAAAAAGCATTATGAGTACTGAGGATGCTTTTGGTAGAAAGTTAAAGATTGTAAGAGTAATGCCTAATACACCAGCTCTTGTTGGCGAAGGAATGTCTGCATTATGCCCTAATGAACTGGTTACAGAAAAAGATTTAGAAGATATATTAAACATTTTTAATAGTTTTGGTCAAACAGAGATAGTAAATGAAAAATTAATGGATGTTGTAACTTCTGTAAGTGGTTCGTCGCCAGCCTATGTATATATGTTTATAGAAGCCATGGCAGATGCTGCTGTATTGGAAGGAATGCCAAGGGATCAAGCATATAAATTCGCAGCCCAGGCTGTATTAGGTTCTGCAAAAATGGTACTAGAGACAGGAATACATCCGGGTGCATTGAAAGATATGGTTTGTTCTCCAGGTGGAACGACTATAGAAGCTGTAGCAACATTAGAAGAAAAAGGTTTAAGAACAGCCATCATTTCAGCTATGAAGCGTTGTACTCAAAAATCTGTTGAACTATCTAGTCTAACGAAAAACAATTAAAATAAAATTTACCAATTGCGTATGCCTTAATTAAGTTGTATACCATATTCACATTTGGTTTAGATAATCCTCATTATAAGTAGTAAATAAAACGGACGAATTCATACTTTCTTGAATTTGTCCGTTTTATTATTTATTATTCTTAAATAATTTCATGCTATTTGTTCCCCTCTAGTCTTCCCCACTTTTCCCCCGCATAAGACTTTGTATAAAATTAGGTAAAGAAATGAGAAAACTGAGAGTTTATTACCTAAGAGCATTGATTACAACTTTAGCTGCCTCTGCAATTAGTTGGTTATCATAGGTGTCCTCTTTTTCATCTTTACTGGATAAAATTGCGATGATAATAGGTGCTTTATTCGGCGGCCAAACGATAGCAATATCATTTCTTGTCCCATAACTTCCAGCTCCTGATTTATCTCCAACTACCCAGTCAGTTGGTACGCCTGCACGAATAAGTTTGTCTCCTGTAGCATTGCCTTTCATCCACTCTGTAAGAATGTTACGTTTATGAGCTGGAAGCGCTTTTCCGACCGTAAAAGCCTTGAGATTTGTAGCAATTGCTTTTGCTGTACTAGTGTCACGAATGTCTCCTGGAATAGCTTCGTTTAACTCTGTCTCAAAGCGATCAGCCATAGTAACCCGATCACCCATCTGTCTAAGCGCCTTTTCATATCCCTTAGGACCGCCTATTTTATTTAATAAAATGTTCCCTGCAGTATTATCACTGGAACGAACAGCGGCCTCAACAATTTCTCCTAATGTCATTCCGGTATCTACATGTTTCTCTGTAACGGGTGAATATTCAACTAAATCATCTTTCGTATAGTTGATGACTTCATTTAATTTATCAATTGAGTTTTGCTGTAGCAATACCCCTGCCGCTAAGGCCTTATAGGTTGATGCATAGGCAAATCTTTCGTTAGGTCGATAAGAAATTGTTCGATTTGTACCAGTATCAATAGCATACACACCTAATCGAGCATCAAATTTTTTCTCAAGTTGAGAAAATTCTTTATACGTCGCATGATTATTATGTTTAACTGGTCCTGTCTTTTCTTTCGCTTCAACTTGCAATGTCCCTCCTGTAAAAGTTCCTAAGCTTATAAGACCTAAGCCTAATATGCCAGCACAGATCCCTATTATTTGCATCCTCTTGTTTTTCAAAATCATCATTCCTTTCAAATTTTCAATATTGAAAACAAGTGGTAAATTCAATACACTGTATCCAATTTGAACACCTGTTTTTATACGTACACATAATAGACCAACTAGGAAACAAGTTTGTTCCATAAATTTAAAACCTTTTTAACTAGTAGCCAAGATATTAACAAAAGTAAGAGATAGCAACTATGTTAGCTGCTATCTCTTACTTTAAATCTTCCTTTTTATTTAACTTATTAAGGTTTTTATATAAACAGGGGCTCTTCCCCTGAGAAAAGTGCACATATTTTTCTAATTTTGATTCGAACTATCTGTACTAACAGCTTCACCATGTATACGTTGCTGTTTTAAATCAAAGTATGCATCTAAAACTTCCTTTCCAATTATAGAATTAATTCCATTTTTATCATTATGAAGCCACGGGACTACTACAGAAAATGCTACTTCTGGATTATCATATGGAGCATATCCAACTAATGTTAAGTTGTAACATTCCATACGTTCTCCTTTTGCATTTCTACCAATAGGATCATCTCCACCATATACAGTTTGAGCTGTCCCTGTCTTTCCTGCTGGTTTATATGGAGCATTTTTGAAATACTTCACTCCAGTTCCATCACCTTCTTGGAATACCCATCTAAAGCCTTCTTTTATCCGATCAATATGTTCTTTCTTCATATCAACTCGATTTAATACGACAGGCTCTATAGAGCGTATAACTTTGCCAACCTCTTCTTCTTTTATTGATTGTTCTCGTATTTCTTGTACAATTTGGGGCTGCATACGATATCCACCATTTGCAATTGTTGAAATATATTGTGCTAATTGCAATGGCGTATAAGTATCATACTGACCGATAGAAAAATCTAGTAAAAATCCAGGTTGACTATCTACTTTTCTAGTTTGTCCAATTATTTCATTCGGTAAATCAATACCTGTTGGGACTCCTAAACCAAATTGTTTAAAATAATAGCGCATCGTATCAAATGCTTCTTGTTTAATATCCAACGAACCATTTGGTACGTAATTAACTCCCGCAATTTTTAAAGCTGTCTGGAACATGTATACATTCGAAGATACTTGTAAAGCTCGTAAATCATTAATATTACCAAATCCGGATACATTCCACGATTTCTTAGCTTGTGTACCTTTAAATTTCATCGGTGCATCATAAAATTGATCTCCTGGCTGTATTGCCCCTGTCTCATATCCAGTTAATAAAGTAGCACCTTTTACAGCTGATCCTAGCTCATACGAAGTTGTCATGTTACCTAATGCCAAATCCTCAACCTCTATTTTCCCTTCTTTTGCTACAATCTTTTTGCCTGCCATAGATAAAATTTGTCCATTATTTGGATTCGTCATGACGACAAAAGCTCGGTCCAACAGTGGCTCTGAATTCTTAAAAGCTCTCAAATTTTTCTCTATACTTTCTTCCACTTTCTTTTGTAATTCCATATCAATCGTTAACGTTAAACTATTACCACTTTTTCCTTTAGAGATTATTTCTGCGCTAACAATGTTTCCTGATTTATCAGTAATGTTTTTCACTTCTTCTTTTGTGCCGTGTAATACATCTTCATATCGTTGTTCAATATAACTTTTTCCTACACGATCATTACGGTTATATCCACGTACCAAATAAGAATCTAAGTTTTCTTTCGGTAATCCTTCTTCACTACTTGTAATATTACCTAACACGGAACGAAATAAATTACCATTTACATAATTACGTTCCCAATCAACTGTTGCATCTACTCCTGGAAACTCCGCAAGGTTTTCACTTATGCGCGCATACTCTTGATCTGTTACATCTTTTTTAATAATTTGTGGTGTCAGTTGATAACCTGAACTCATTTTACTTTTAATAGCCAACACCTTTAAGTCTTGTGCTGTTAATTCTGCCAATTCCACTTCTGTCACACGACTTCGTCTTAAATCTTCAATTTTTTTGTCTAGCTCTTTTCCCTCTATTCCCTTTTCTTTAAACTTTCCTATGTCTTTTTTAGTAATCTTTGATTCCGCACGTTTTGTATTCAATTGCATCCAAAAATCTTTTTTATCGATATCTGTTAATTTATTTATATCTTGTTCGGGCATTTCAAGTACTTTCGCCAAGTCTTTTGCTGTTTTTAAAATGTCTTCACTCGTTATCCCCTTCACCCTTGTATACGTAATCGTACGAAGAGATCGATTATTAACAACCATTTTTCCTTCTCGGTCTAGAATTTGTCCACGTGGAACCGGAATACTAGTTGTTTCATTTTGACTGTTTTCCACTTGGTTCTTATAAGCCTCTCCTTCAACAATTTGTACCTTTCCTAGCTGCATAATAATAGCCGAGAATAGCAGAAAGATGCAAAGGAACATTATATTTAATCGAATAGATATATATGTTTTCTGCTTATTTCCTTTTTGTTTTATCATAAATCCTCCATTTAATCCTTTCAGGGATTGCTACAAATACTAAAAGCATTCCTTATATATTAGATACCGATAATCGGTTATAAATATCGCCTCAATTTTTTGCTTAATCCTTGTAAGCATCCATTCCTTTTCGTTTAGCTACGTAATTAATAACTCTCCCTTCCTGTTTTCTCTCTATTTTTTTGTCGCTTGCATTAGAAATGCTAAACTGTATAATGACTCATGTTAAACTTACACATAGACTTGCTAGTAATTTTTCATACTAATTATTCCTTTCTTCATGCTGTAATACTTAATAGACAACCTAAATAATAAAGTTGTTCCACATTTACAAAAAAAATAATTAACTATAAGATGAAATAGGTTACATAAGGGAGGGTTATATGTTACATACAAAAAGATGGAGATTTTTTGCGGTTCTTTCTATTGTAGGTTTGATTTTACTAATTTTATTAAAAATCAACTTCATTTCAATTACTATCGCAACTTCTTCAGCTGAAAGAGGAAAAATTTCCGATCAAAATGGTGTAATACTAGCTACAAATAAGAAAGTTAAGTCTCTATATTGCACTTCTAATGATGAAGAGCTATCGAAACAAGATACATCAAACACATTAGCTTTTTTTAATCAATTTTCAAGCGAGTTTCAACATGACATTTCTGCAAAAAACATAAAATCTCAATTACAACAATCTTGTAAAAAGCAGACTATGAATGATATACCGTTATACTCTGACATAAATGAGAGTGAACTTACATTCATAAATAAGAACAAACCCAATAATGTAATAATCAAAGATGAATTGATTCGATATTATCCCAAACATGAAATGGCTTCACAAGTAATTGGGTATGTAGAAAATGACCTCAATTCTAAGAATGTACCTGTTGGTAAAAGTGGGATTGAGCTTCAATATGAAAATGATTTAAAAGGAAAACCAGGAAAAACTCTGATTTTTAATATTGGTAATAAAAAGTTCTTATGGAACATTCAAAAAGTACAGAAAGGAAAAGATGTCAAGCTAGCTTTAGACTCTAAATTACAGCAAAAAACAGAAGAAGCATTACGATCTCAAATTAAGAAATTACCTGATGCTAATGCTGGCTATGCTGTAGTGAGCGATGTAAAAACTGGCGCAATTTTAACTATGGCCAATTCGGCAGTTTTTGATCCAAATATATTAAATAAACATGTATCACCTAATAAAGAAAACATTAAATCACTTTCGCAAAATAAAGCAATTCAAAAATTAAAGTATGGTGAATCTTTTATAAATATGGCCTCTACTATAAAGCCACTGACTATTTTAATTGGATTAAATGAAAAGCTTTTTCAACCTGAAGATACTTATTTAGATAAGGGTAGTTTTCAGTATGATAATCAAAATAACATTACTAATGCACCTGGAACGCCAACAGGTGAAATTACACCGAGTCAGGCTATCATAAATTCATCTAATACATTTATGACGGCAAAAGTAGCACTACCCTTATTCAATCAAAATAACGGGAATATAGAAAAAGTGGCAACCATATGGACCGATTATTTAATGCAATTCGGCCTTCGTTCTAAAACTGGGATTGATTTACCCTCTGAAGAAGACGGACAATACGAATTTCATCCATCTAATAAATTTGAAAATGGAATCTCAGCTTTATTAAATGCCTCTTGGGGAGGAAATGAAGTGCACACTCCTCTTCAACTCGCCCAATATGCAGCAACTTTGGCAAGTAAAGGTGATAAATATAAACCTCAAATCGTAAGTGCTATTATTGGTCAAGATGGTAAGGAAACAAAAAATTTCAAACCAATTTTAGAAATTTCAAATCGTTACCCGATGAGCTTTTGGAGTGTCGTGCAAGGTGGAATGAGTCAAAATATAGAGGAAATTAAAAAGTTGCCCTTTGACGTCGCAGGTAAAACAGGTATTACAGGTTTTCCAAATGAGCAAGAAAGAATGATAAATCACTCTCTTTTCATTGCATATGCTCCTACCGAAGATCCACAAATTGCCGTTTCTGTCGTTATTCCTGGTAGTAATTCAGAAAAAAACATTGCTGCTCTCGTTACATCAGAAATTTTAGAGTCCTGGAATACGCTTCAAAAAGAGAATAAAAACAAAGAGGAAGGTTCATTAAAATGAACCTTCCTCTTTTACCATATAGAATCTATATTCGTTATTTCCCATATACCTTCACGATCCTTTTCGAACATGAATGAATACTTAATATCACTTAAAATATACTCTTTTTGTACATATCCAGTATTACCGTTAATTGTCGATATTTTTATATATCCATCATTCTGCACTTTTTCTGGAATCCAAGCTTTTACCATTTCATTAGAGACTTCATATAAAACTTGTGCTTCTCGTTTTGGTTCAGCTAAAATTTTCGTTTTATTTCCAGTAACAGTTGCATATATAAAATGCGCTTGCTTCGGTTGGTTACTTTCCGTCAATCCACTTGGTACCTTGTATACCTTCTTTGTATCATTTACAAACTCTCCTCCCATTGTAAGAGCGACTTGTAACTCATGAAATATATCTTCATCAAACTTCAGTTCATCCTTCTTATAACTCTTCCCTTTAAATAGAACTTCATCATTTAACGCTCTGTACAGATCTTTTTCATTTTTTGAGTTTGTACTTCGATATAGTTCATTCATAAATTGTTTTAATGATGGATCTTGAGCAGACTCATCTTTCGTTTTAGGCTTAATTTGAGTACTACTTTGTACCGGTGATTTATTATCATCAAGCCAAGGTTGTTGAACAATAAAAAATAACATTGTACAAACGAAAACAACTACAATAGGTAATGCTTTTTTACGAAATGGTCTTTTATGTTTTACAAAATCCCCTTCATTATTTTCGTATATAGACTGCTTTATTTTAAAAATAAATTCTTCTTCATCTTTACGATTCTCCATTGGACCTTTTTTTAATTTTCTATACCAGTCAGGATTTTGTTTATTGTTCATCACTACTACCCTCCCCTATTAATTTTGAAACCTTACTTCTTGCTCTACTTAATCTAGATTTTACAGTTCCAATGGATACTCCTAGTGTTTCAGCCATTTCTTCATAAGATAATTCATATTTTGCGTCCAATATTATTATTTCACGGTGCTTTTTAGGTAATTTTAATACAACCTTCCACACTTCATTCATTTCTTCTTTCTTAAAAAACTCTTGTTCTGCCGACAGGGATTGCTTATCGTCACTAAAAAATCCTATTAAAGATATCCTTTTAAAATAGGAGGATTTCAAATAGTTTATTGCCGTATTTCTTGTAATTTTTAATATCCACGTTTTAATAGATGACTCCTTTCGAAATGAATTCCAATTTTTATATACCTTTATAAATACATCTTGCGTGATATCATCTGATAAGTGTGGATCTTTCGTAATAATAAATGAATAATTCCATACATCTTGCCAATAGTCTTTTATAACATAGTCCAGCTCATCATGATTACATTTTTCAATAAACGTCTGTTCCATTTCCACACCTCAAACTTATTTGACTATACATAAAAATGCCCTCACTTTTATTATGGTTTCAATATATAGACAAGATACAAGTTTCATTTGTTCCATTGTTAATCTTTTTTCAGGCAGAATAATACTACTAAAAAACAAGTAAAGCATACAATGATAAAAATCCACTCATAAAAATCTGTTTTTTTGAATTTAACGTAACACTCCACTTGTCCATTTCAATTTGCTATACTCTTCTATTTATCATTAGCAATGCCAACTTTTCAGAAATGAAAATAAAGATAAGGTATCAATTTTCTATAGTCGCAGCAAAAAAGCATTCTTTCTTAGAAAGAATGCTTTTTTGAAATTTAATTGTTCTATATTTCCCCCAATTTATACCTTTGAGTTAAGCAAACATATAATAAAGTAAACTTTAATCAGCCCTCACCAATCGGGCTTTTACGGGCCACCTAACTTCTTCGCTTTCGCTGAATTTTGAGATGGGGGTCTTACTGCCCGTTAATGCGGGATAAATTTAGTGAAAAAATTCACCTTATAATTAAGTGTTATTTCTGAAATACATGTTTGACTTTTTCACCTGGAACGTTACTTCCTCCTCTTCCTTTTACATCTTCGATCATCATGGTAACAATCATGTCTGGCGCATTTGCATCGAAAGCTGCGAACCATCCCAGTTCTTTTCCGTCTGCTTCTTTTGACTCTTTCAGCTCTGCTGTACCAGTTTTACCCGCAAGAGTTACACCATCAACCTTAGCAATTCTCCCCGCGCCATCAGGGTCATTAATCACTTTTATTAATGCGCTCTTTAATATCTCTTGATTCTTTTTAGAAACCACATTTTCTTTCCAATTCCCCGCTACTTTTGCTTCTTTTAAAAGATGTGGCGACGGAATATTCCCTTCATTCACAATCGGTGCATATGTTAATGCTAAATGAAGTGGTGTCATTAATACTTGTCCTTGTCCGTATCCCGTGTCTGCTAATTGAATATCGTTTTTTATCCCATCTCTTGCAATGATTGAAATAGGAAATTCGTATTCGATTGGTAATTTTTCATGAAATCCGTACTTTTTAAATTCATTTACATACTGATCTTTTCCCATTTTCAAAGCTTGTTGAGCAAAATAAATATTATCAGAGTACTTCATTGCCTTATCAAAATCAATTGGACTTGCATCCTTCACACGCGTTACATAGTAATTTCCCCAAGATGAATCTTTTGTCCACTTCAATCCTTGAATTTTAAATTCTTCCTTCGGATTTATTGTGTTTGTTTCCAAACCAATTGCACCTGTAATCGTTTTAAATACGGAACCTGGTACAAATGCTTGTGTGAAGCGATTCATCATTGGTAGTTTCGAGTCGTTACTCCATGCTTCTCGTTGGGCTTTCGATGCTCCTCTAACTATTGTATTTGGATTATAAGCAGGGCTACTTACAAGTGCGATTGTTTCACCCGTTTTAGGATTGACCGCTGCACTAGATCCTGCTTCATTTTTCATCTCAATAAAGATTTTTTCTTGAATTGCAGCATCAATTGTTAACGTAACATTTTCCCCTTCTTTTGCTTCTTTTTTTGCTACGTTTTTAATCTCTTTCCCATTCTCATCTTCTATAAATACGCGTCCACCCTTTTCACCACGCAATTTATTCTCAAGTACTTTCTCTAAACCCGTCTTACCTACTAAATCATCTGCTTGATAACCTTTTTTTTGAAGCGATTTTAACTCCTCTGCATTCACCTTTCCTATATATCCAGTTAAGTGTGCGGCTGCTTCTCCTAATGGATACGTACGAATATTTACTGGGCGAGATGAAACCCCTTCTAATTCAATATAATCATTCTGTCTAGTTCCCTCTTTTAAAATACCAATTGGTACAAAGGAGTCTGGTTTTATCCATTTCGCTGCGAGCTTCTGATTGACCTCTTCTGTAGACATATCAAGTAATTGTGCTACTATTTCTTTCGTTTGCGCTACAGTTTCGCCTAGTTTCTCTGGAATAATTCCAACCTCAGTCGCTTTACCATTCGTTGCTAGACCTTTTCCATTTCGATCATATATTTCTCCGCGTGTTCCTTGCTCTATTTGCATACGTACCTTGTAATCTTTTTTCATACCTGGGAAGATGAAGTCTGGTGTCCAATCTATTTTCCAAGATTCTTTATCTTTCACAAGTTTTGCTTCATGGATGAATGAAACTGTTCCTACATCCGTATCCATCTTAACTTCAAAAAGAAAACGCTCTTTATCTTTTGTATTCTCTCCTTTCATTTTAACTTTTAAATTCTTAACTCCAATACCCTCATAGATTTTTTCATATTTTTCTGTTAATTCTTTTTTAGAAATCGATTTTTTGGCGTGATCTGATAAATGATCATACATATTTGCAAATTTTTTATCATTCCATAAATTGATATATTCTTCAAATGCTTGTTTTGGCGGTTCGTTTTTATTACATCCTACCAACATAACTGCGAAACAAACGAAAAGTAGCATCCATAATTTTTTCAATTCAATCTTCTCCCTTAGTTAAAAATGTTTTTTCCTTTCTTGATATATTAAATAAAGTGAAACTTTAATCAGTGGGGTTTTGTTCATCCCCCACTGATTATTAGCCTTCACCAATCGGACTTTTACAGGCAGTTGATCCCCCACCTACCTTCTTTGCTTTCGCTGAATTTGAGGTGGGGGTCTTACTGCCAGTTAAAGCGGGATAAAAAATGTTGTAACGCTTAATAGACAGTGTCAGTAATGAAATTGTTCCACATTTACCAAAAATTTAATTTATGATTAAGCTTCATTCGAAGGGGAAGATTTTAAGGTTGTTACAAACAAAACATCCGAATTTATTTAACAATTTTATTTAAAATACCTTTTAGTTTGCGTTCTCCGCTCTTATCTTTTTTGTAGATACTTGATACAAAAAAGGACCCTTATACTAAGGGTCCTACAACAAAAAATAACAAAGTATAAACAATAAAAAGAATTACTTAAATTATAATTTATAGGCGCTGTATATTCTTCTATTTCGCATCAAAACCCCTGCGCTGTATGCGACAGGGGATTCGTTCATTCTAAAGCTTATTTAGAAGAGTCACGTACAGGCAAACTACTAAAAATCAATTCAGCAACTTTTACATATCCTTTTGAATTTGGATGAATTAAATCCGTAGACCAAAGCGTATTATCATTAACTAAATGATGATTCCAAAAATCAACATGATGAAGCTTATACTCTCTGCTCAGTGAAAGTATAACTTCGTTTGCCTCTAATAATTGTTCTTTTAACACTTGTTTTTTTTCAGAAGAAAAAGGAAGCCGAACTGTAAAATCTGGAAGGTTAGCTATAATAATATCAGCATTTGTTTTACTTAATGTATCTATCATAAATTCCATATCGTTCTTATACGCTTGATGATTCCAACGTCCTTTTAATACATCGTTTGCACCTGCAATTAGACTAACTAAATCTGGATTAAAAGTTAATGCCTTTTCTAATTGCTGCGAGCGAATTTCTTTAGTTACTAACCCACGCTTTGCAAAATTGGCATATTCTATATCGTTTTCACACAGTTGAACAAAATGATCTACCCAGCTTTTTAATGCAATTCCCTCAACTTCATCCCCTATCCCCTCTGTAAAACTATCACCAATTGCTACAAATCGCTTCCACATATGTATTCCCCCTTTATTATTAACCATATCTATACTATACAATAGCTCACACCGTAATTGTTATTTCTAAGTGGTTTTCGATTTCAATTATATTCCACTTTACTATATTTACAAGTAGAATCCAAAATTGACCGATTCTTAAGTATACTTAGGAATCGGTCATATTCGTATATTTACTAAGGAAATAAAATCTCTCTAGGAATTATACTTTTTTCAAAAAATTTATTGTTCTTTGTTTTGCCCAGTTGATACATTTCTTTTCGATTAAATGATACGAAACTATAGAAAAAAGTAGTGTCATTGTAATGCACAAAGTGAGAAGGAAAAAAATAGGTATCTTTGTATACAAAAGTTTAAATAGTACCATCATGATTGGAAAATGACACAAATAGATACTGTATGAAATTTCTCCTAAATATACAAATACACTCTTATTTAAAAATGCTTTTACTTTTAGGTTACTCATAGCCATTATAATAAATATACTAACCCCCATTACGACACCCCAATCTTTTAATAAGAAAGTAGTATCATTACGGGAAAAACCATAAATTAAAATGGAATATAAATATAGAATAATCCCTAATGCAATAAGAAATCCTTTTTTAATTTTTTTCATATTCCTATATGAGCAGATAAGTTTTTCCTGATACTTAAAAAGTACCATTCCAACCATAAACATAGATGAAAAATGCAGTGTATCAGCATAACCATTATAAAATCCTTCAGCTTTCCCAATATGCAACATATTAAGAAAAACACTAATTAAAGAAAAGCTCAAAGCAAATAGTATCGTTTTCTTCCAATTCAGTTTATAAAAAAGAAGGAATAACAAAGGAAACACAATAGATATACGCATTTCTTGAGCCAATGACCAAATAACTGGATTATAATTTTCCGTAAAAAAGTTATTAAGAAGCACAAAGTGGTTTAGAATATCTAATTTTGTTATAGACCCTTGCCACCTATCATAGAACCAATCCCGTAGTCCTACCACTTCATACGACGAAAATAAAATAAATAAAACAAAGGTAACGATTATCCAAAAATAATAAGGAATATAGATTCTTACAAATCTCTTAATTAAATATCCCCAATAATTTGTTTTTGAATGATAAAGTGCCATAGATAACACAAAACCACTTAGTACATAAAAAACGATAACAGCTTCCCCACCCGCCCATAAAAACCTAAGCGGGGAAAATTTAATAGAATTAGGCAACGATGGTAGCATTAAACAAAAATGTCCAAATACCACAGTAAGTGCCGCTAACCCTCGTATGGAATCTAATTCTTTTATTCTCTTACTCATAAAATGTTCTCCTTGTAAATTGTAGATTTTGTTGTTCATAAAGGCCGCTATACTAGTGTAGCGGGAGAATTGTACATAGTATCTATTTAGATCCCTGATATAAGCAGTTCAAAGTCAAACTATGCATCTGTTTTCTGGTCTCCATTTCCTTATATAAATAATTTAAAATAAAATATTTAATACAAAGAAAAGATTTTATTAAATTTTCATAAAATCTAATTACAGAAATAAGTACCGGATATTAATTTTTTATTGTCATTTGATGAAATAATGGATTGTTTTTCTTCAAGTAACTTTATTAAACTAACCTTGTACTAGAATGATTTAAATCAAAAAATTCATAATAAACGCCATCCTTTCTGTATATTTCTACAAAAAGAATAGCGTTTTTTGAATTTATAGATACAAATTTTTCTTAACTTGATTGCAATAACAAAAGTTCCGAAGAATCCAACTTGAAAATTGATACCATCTTCTATTCCAAGCTATCTACATAAGAATCTATAAAATTTCGAAACTCTTTGTTTCAGATTAATATTTAATTTTATCCTATAAACTTAGCTTTTTACTATATCAACCGCACTATCCCACATACCATTAAAGAAAGATCCGATTTTACGCATAAAACATGTAAACCAATTTGCTTGTTCTACATCAGATTTTGTTACAAGGTCTATTTGTAATGAATTACCTAATAAGAACCCAGGATCTGTATTATCTTTAGGCGAGATAATCATTTTACTAATTGTTACACCTTTTTTAATAGGCGCTTCTTGTTCCGTATTCGATACTTTAAATTCTTTTTTATAAATGTCTTTGTTGCCCTTCGGCATTGGAAGTGAAACAGCTTGCTTCGTTTGAACTACTACATCTTTGTCTTTTGCATTTGCTACTCGCACTGTTTCATGCCCTTTTACTACTGAATCTTTTCCGTAGACCTTCTTCACTTCAAAATTCGCAAATCCATAATCGTATAATTTCTTTGTTTCGTCAAAACGTGCCGTATGAGAGTTTGCTTTTATCACTACAGAGATTAAACGCATACCGTTTCTTTCTACTGTACCAGTGAAACAGTCTCCAGCTTCTGGAGTAGTTCCTGTTTTCAAACCATCTACACCTTCATATTGCTTAATTAAACCTTTTAACATCCAGTTAAAGTTCGCCATATCAATTGGATATTTGCCACCCTCTTGGAATGTTTTTTTAGGAATTTTTGCTGTATCTAATATTTTTGGAAAATCTTGAATAAGGCGTTGTGCTAAAATTGCACAATCTCTTGCAGACATTTTATTTTTCTCGTCAGGAGTTGTCCCTTCTGGGTGATGTCCTTTTAAATCTTGGTTTGTTAAACCTGTAGAGTTTACAAATTTATAATTTTTCATTCCAAACTCTTTTGACTTATCGTTCATCATTTTTACGAAATTAACTTCTTTTCCAGCAATTTCTTCAACTAAAGCAATTGTTGCACCATTTGCAGAGTAAATTGCCATTGCCTCATATAACTCTTTTACTGTATAAGAGCCACCATTTTCTAATGGAACATTTGATAATGAGCGATCTTGCGAAATCTTATATGCATATTCAGAGATTTTAACTTTTTGATCCCATTTAAGTTTTCCTTTATCCACCGCTTCATGAACTAAGTATTCACTCATCATTTTTGTCATACTAGCAATTGCTAGTGATTCATCCGCATTTTTTTGATATAAAATTTTTCCGGAATTTGCTTCTACTAAAATTGCTGATCCTGCTTCTACATCTAAAACAGGGACTGTTTCCGCTATCGCTCTTCCAGATGTAACAATTATGCTACAAAATAGTGTAAGCACTGTTATTATTACAATGATTTTTTTGTAAAACATACCTTTCAATTCTCTTACCTCCAATATCTTTGTACTCAAAAAAAAACGATATTCTAGCATAATCCCTATAAAAATAGACAGTGTTCTCAGATTCTATATACATATAAGACGTTAGGATCGCTTTCATATAGACCATCTCATCCCATACCTTTAGGCGCACTGATACTTTGTATTCCCACACATATCCCTGTTTTTAATACCCTTGTATTTTTCAAAATGATCCGTACTTTCATATTTTTTAGGATTACAATTAATAGACAATCTAAATAATACATTTGTTCCACATTTACAAAAAATAAAACCAGTGTGTCCCGATTAAATATCGAGACAAACTGGTTTTATTAGCTATCAAGGATTTTAATTATCCAATTCAGCTACTTGCTAGGCTCATACCAGAGATGAATTTTCCTTAGTCTAAACTATTAGTTTTTTTATAGTAAAAAAACTACACCCTATATAGAGTGTAGTTTTTCTAACAGACTTATCT
Organism: Bacillus cereus group sp. N8; assembly: GCF_016483685.1. Taxonomy (NCBI): domain Bacteria; kingdom Bacillati; phylum Bacillota; class Bacilli; order Caryophanales; family Bacillaceae; genus Bacillus; species Bacillus cereus group sp. N8. The sequence goes on from NZ_JAEHBK010000042.1 coordinate 18,667, forward strand.
ATTTTTTACTTCCTTATTATAAAAATCATATAATAATTCAATAGATGAACTAGATAAAAGGGGAGTTGCCTGCTCAACTAATTCTCTATCCCAATCAAACCAACGCATTTCCATTAGCATATTTATTTCTGTATCAGTAAACCGTTTCTTTATTTCCTTAGCAGGATTTCCACCAACTATTGTATACGGCGGAACATCTTTACTTACGACAGATCCTGCTGCAACGATTGCACCTTCACCGATTGTAACACCAGGCATAATAATAGCATTCATTCCGATCCAAGCATCACTTTTAATAACTGTATCACCCTTCGGTTCATATGAATGTTCAATTTGCTCAGCGAATGGATATACTGTAATCCATTCAGGATGATGATTATGATTCCCACCCATTAGAATGACAACTCCACTTGCAATACAAACATAATTTCCAATAATGAGTTTATCAAGTTTCCAACCCATCTGTTCAATTGGATTGAACAGCGCTCGGGACTTAGCATCCCCCCACAAATACCTTACACAGCCATCTTCAAAATTTTGATGACCATAATAGCCTGAATAATAGGAGTACTCTCCTACCTCAATGAGTGGATTTGTTACTATATCTTTTATATACTTTGTTTCTGACCAATGATTAAATAATGGATGCTTCATAACTTTATTCCTCGCTTCTAAGTAGTGTAGATTTTTGCAATTTACTTAGAAGCTTACTACGACTGCTACATTCTTTAGCTTTCTCAAACGACGAATCATTATCTTCAAGCCCTTCTTTTATAATAAAAAAATCATAACGTGATAAATTACATAAGTCAAATTGTAAAATTATGTACTGAAACTTAAAGTATGAATTGAAATTTCAGCATTAAAACAATCGAGTTTTCAAATAACAAATCCTAATTACATATAATACAGATTTCTTAGATATACATCTAACTTCTTTCTTATATTAGCCTTAACTCCCTCGATATAGTTTTATTTTTTATTGATTTGTCTGATAAATCAATAAATGTTAATATGATTATAGAAGATATTATCATCCATTAGATTTCACAGCTAGTTTTTCACAAAAACGATTTCTGAATCCTTAAGTAAATAGGAGGTTTAGAACATGAAACTTTTAAGGCAATCGACAATTATTGGTGCATTGACTGTTGGAGGATTTTTATTTTCGAATACAATTGGTACGCTCCCACCTGTGTCTGCTGAATCGCAACTTACACAAAAAGAATCACGATTTTTAGATAATTGGCGGTGGCAAAGCTATTTTTTATTACACCATAATGCAGATTTTATAGAAGAGTTGGCAGTTGGTGACTTAAAACATGGAGATACATTCGATGTTACTATATATACTGGTGGTAAAGATACTGGTATTGTAAAAATATATAAATTAAGCGGAAATGAAAATGATGAAATAAACTTGCATAGATATAAAACCATTTATGACTCAGGTTTAAAACCTAATTATGGTAGATTTGTAACACCTATTACTAAGGTTTATAATCCAGGAACATATGTAGCCGTTATGAAACTTGGAGAAAATTATTATTATGGGGGCAGCTTTAAAATCTCAAAATAATTTACGTTTATCTAACCAGTAAATATATATTGAATACTATTGTTATTAGACAAAAACTATTTTAAAAGCTTCTCTACCTTATATAAGATAGAGGAGTTTTTTCATTGTTTGCCCTTTTTAAGGGTTAAAAAATCCTTACTTTCTATATAAATTATCATTTTTATTCAACAACTGTTTCCACCTCTTTAAGTTCTACAATTCAATATGCAATATTGCATATTCTATATTTTCGATTTAAAAACATGTGATAATTAATTTATATAAATATCTTAAATGGATATTGAAGGGGGAATGCTACATGTCTTTCTATTCTTGGTCTCCTCTTATTTTCTTAGTAGTTGTTGCAATCATCATTTCTATTAAAGGGATTAAGAAACAATAATTTATTATTTGGAGGTGTAATAATGTCATTTGCAGCATGGAGTGCAATTTTTATGACTTTAATCGGAGCAATATCCGGAGCAATCTTTGGTACAATTTCTTCTAGAAATAAGAACAAAACTATCAACTAAAAAACTCATAATGAAAATTAACATCCATAGTTCTCATAAAGTGGAACTTAAATCAGTGGGGGTTTTGTTCATTCCCCACTGATTATTAGTTGAACCAATCGGGCTTTTATGGGCAGTTGATCCCCAACCTAACTTCTTTGCTTTCGCCGAATTTTGAGGTGGGGGTCTTACTGCCCGTTAATGCGGGATAAAATTCAATGCAAAAAAGTAGCCTATAGAATTATATAGGCTACTTTCATTATTACTTAGCTAATTCTTTCGTACCCTTCATTACATCAATGAAGAATCCCCAGTTATTCACTACAGAAGAAATACTAATATGTTCATCCGGAGTGTGGACGTTGAAAATGTCTGGTCCGAATGAAATTGCATCTAATTCAGGCATCTTTTGAACGAATGCACTACACTCAATCCCCGCATGTACAGCGAAGATTTCAATTTCTTTATTGTATTTTTCTTGATGTACTTTTTCAAATAAATTACGAATTTGTGAGTTTGGATTGTATGGCCATTCTGGATACTCTGACTCTATTTCAAATGAAGCACCAACTAATTCAGCAATATATTTGATTTCTTCTGCAACATGCTGTTTTAAACTACTTACAGAACTTCGCACTTCGTTACGTAATTTAATTTCATCTTGCAATGTTTCAATAACACCTAAATTTGTTGAGCTTTCTACTAGACCTTTAATATCCATGCTCATACTTTGAATACCATTCGGAATTAAGAATAATGATGAAATAAGCTGCTTTTGTGTTTCTTTAGCAAATACTTTTTCTACTTTCTCATCCAACTTTGTAAGTGTAACATGAATATCTGGATCAACAGCACGCATTTCTTCTTGTAATACTCTTGTCCATGACTCAAGCTTTTCTTCTACCTTCTCTACATCTTCTTGACGTAATAAAATTGTAGCTACACTTTCACGCGGAATTGCATTCGTTTTTAATCCGCCGTGAACTTCACTTATGTTAAACTCCGTATTTACTGATAAATCACGTAATACTCGTCCTAATACTTTGTTCGCATTACCGCGTTGTTTATCAATTTCCATACCAGAATGCCCGCCTTTTAGACCGCCAACATATAGACGGTATGCATCCATATTCGCTGGCGTTTCATCCCAAATCACGGGAATTGTTTCAACAGCTTTCGCACCACCTGCGCTACTTACAAGTAATTTATGATCTTCTTCAGAATCAATATTTATAAATACCTTTCCTTCAAAATGATTTGGATCAACAGAAAAAGCCCCGCCCATCGTTGTTTCTTCTTCAGTAGTGATAACGACTTCAAGTGCTGGATGCGGAATGTCTTTTGAATCTAATAAAGCTAATGCATACGCAACTGCAATACCATTATCAGCACCTAAAGTTGTTTGATTAGCATATAACATGTCCCCAATGATTCGTAATTCAATTGGATCTTTTTCAAAATCATGTACTGTTGCTTGATTTTTTTCACAAACCATATCCATATGACCTTGAATAATAATAGCTGGTACATTTTCATAGCCAGCAGCTGCTTCTTTTTTAATAATGACATTTAATGCTTCATCTTGAATCACTTCTAATTTACGCTCTTTTGCAAAGCCCACTAAATAATCACTAATTTCCTTTTCATTACCTGATCCTCTAGGAATCTTTGATATTTCCGCAAAATGATAAAATACAGGGTGCTTTGTTAATTGTTCTAAAGTAGAATACATTTTTAAGCTCCTCTCAAAATGACAAAATAATATGTAAGTCTTTTATCATTATACCATGATTCGTTATTTTACTTTTCTTTTAACTTTTTAATATGTTGTTCATTTTATGTGCAACACTCTTACAACATTGTAAGGATGTTGTAATTTATTTCGATTTTTCTCATTTCATAATAGCCGTATACTGTGTAAAGAAACAAAGTGAAGGAGATAAAGAAAATGAAACAGTTTTCAGCATTTATTACACTATGTTTATTATTTTCTAGTTTTACTATTGGCTGTGAGAGAGCATCACTAAATTGAATTGGTAAAGATGTATATTACGTGCAGATAAAAAGCGAAGGAAATACCGAAAAAGTAGAAGGTAGAAACTTACGAAACTATACGCTGCCCGCATATGATGAAGATGGCGTCAAAAAACAAATTACATTTAGAAGTACAAAAAAAGAAAACGACCATAAATTAAATGAAGACGCGTTTTTACGCCTTTATGTAGATCAAGATGATAATAACAAAAATGAAATATCATCAATTGAAGTAAAGTCCTATGAAGAGATTCAGAAAGCAGATTTACCTAAAAAAATAAAAGAAAAGTTTAACATTAAATAAAAAAACAAAAGAAAATGCACTATGCATTTTCTTTTGTTTTTTTCACTCGTATATATTTTGAATTGCTATTATTCATCAGTTTCTCTAACCGATTAATATTTTCCGTTAATGCACCTTTCACAAGAGAGAAATCTGTATTTGGTTCTTCTTTTTTTTCTTTAAAAAATGAAGACTTTTGTACATTTAATTCAGCCATCTCTTCTCCCTCCTCTTTAAAAAGATACAATCTTCTATTTCTGTCTCTTATACACATCTCCGAGCCCACGAGAC
>NZ_JAEHBK010000043.1:0-23258 GCF_016483685.1 Bacillus cereus group sp. N8
TATTCGTGACATAAAAACGCCCCCTTAGATAAACAGATTTTTATTTTTTATCTGTCTACCTAAGGGGGAGCATATCACATATATGTTTATGGGATTCTTTTTTTATCTAGTACTGGTCCATTGTTACACAGACCTCAATTTATCGTTTGTTCATTGTTTAATTTTATTAATAAACTACATAGATTCATATTAGCGTTTGATATCCGTTAATATTTTCTGATATCCCATTGCTTTCGGGCTACCGATCTGAATTTTATTTGTTAACTCATTATTATAGATTGTTGTTGCTTTCGCAAATTGATTACGATCCCATTGGTGATCTTTAGCAATTTGTTCATCAGATAAATTATAGTATGAATAAGTTACACGTCCTTCTACATCTGGAATTGGATCATCGAAGGTTGTATCAAGATGGTACCATTTCCCCTCAATTTTCACTAGATTCCAAGCATGAGGTTGTCCATTTCCAGTCCCTGTTACAATATGACCTTCTACTCCTGCCTCTTTTAACAATTGATAAGTTAATAATGCATATCCTTGACAAACAGCAGAACGGTTTGCTAAAGCTTCATATGCCGTATAAGCCTGGAAAGAAGTATCATACGAAACATGTTTTACGACATAATCATGAATCGCTTTTACTTTTTCATGTTCATCCATACCAGCTTTAACAATAGAAGTGATAACTAATTTTGCTTGTGTCTTTACATAGTTCATTTGCTCTTTTGATTCACGGTATGTAATTTTTAATGTAAATACATAATCTCCTGGAATACCACGAATAGAATATTGTGTATTTGCAACGTTATATTTCATGTATTCATTTGAATCAACTGTCTCATCATATGCTTTAACAAGTGTATCCATAACTTCTCTAATATTAGATTGTTTAGATTTATATGTTATAGTTATATCTTCTTCATGATTATTAATATAATTTTTCATGTCTTTTTTATAAGCTTCTAATAGTTGTACCTCAGTTTGTACACCCGTATCTTCTTTATTTGGTTTTGTCACATCAGGATTTTGTGTATTTAATTGTTCCCTATAATTTAATGCATTAAATAAAAACTGTGCATACTGTTCACGAGTTACAGTTTTATTTGGTTCAAAACCTCCATTACCTGTACCTGATGCAATTTTATTCGACTGTACGGCACTAATAGCGTCCTTCGCCCATGAATTATCTGGTACATCATTAAAAGTATGTTTACTTAACACAGGAACTTTAAAAGCAGTCTTGATGACCTGTGCCATTTCTGCACGACTTAATGATTCTTTTGGTCGAAATGCCCCATTTTGATCCCCTTTAAAGACTCCTATGTCTGTCAAAAATAGAATCTCTTCTAGGAACATTGTTGAGTTTTTATTAATGTCCTTATATGGATTTTTAAGCTGAGACCCATCTTGCATAATATAAAAAGAGTTGTCCTTATTAAGAGTGCCTCCTTTTTTAGCAGGAGCTAGCACACGATAAATTAAAGCTGCCACCTGTTCACGAGTAGCGTTATCTCCCAGGCCAAACACTCCATTTCCATATCCTCCGATAATATTACGATTAGCTAAGCTCGTAATGGCATTATTTGCCCAATGGTTTTTGGGAACATCATTAAATACAACTGAATTTCCCCCTGACTGGACTTCAGCTTTTACGGGATCACTACTTGTTCCTAACAATGCACCTCCTACCATCGTTAATGATGTTATTGATTTTAATAGTTTTTTACTCATAAACTCTCTCCTAATAATATATTAAAGTAATTAACTTTACTTCACTAAGTTTATTAAACAAGTGGTATCTTTTAACTAAAATTTATAGATTTACGATACGAGAAAGCCCCTGCAGGACTTAAGTCCGCCTTTAAGCGTGGGGTGAAAGTATCGCTTTTGCGTAGTAAAACGTGTTAAAATGGCCTCAAAGTCATGCAAAAGACTCTAAAACAATAATGTTCTCTAAAAAATGAATATTGTATGAGGTTGCACGAATCAATTTCACTTCGTGCGTAAAACAATACATGTCGTCAAGTACTAGACGCTAAAGCATAAGGAGAACCTATACGGTCTGTCATGGGAGTGGTGATAGCAAATCGCAATCTTGCACGTCAGCGATACCAAAAATGGACTTCGCCTTTGGTCTTTGGTAGCAAGAATCCCACTGACCTATGTCAGTTTGCCCCTTTAGGTAGGGGTGGGAGTGTCAAAAATGTACTATGAAAGACTTTTAGACAGATACAGTCTAGGATACTACAAAATACATATATAGTTTTATGCATTTATGCATTTTCTTCATTTTTTTAAAGTAATAGGCATATTTTGTATAATATTTAAAGGGTTTTTGATGTTTCTATGAAAATAAATCAAATTTTCTTATATTGATTCCGTAAAAAGCTATCGTACAAGATAAGAGATTTATTCTTTTGTTTTTCTTTTAAAGTTTCAAATTGATTAATGAAAGATTCTGAATAATCATGTTCTTTTGTGAAATGTTCTAATATTGAGTAAGCAGTGTGAAGAACTTCAGAATCGTGCTTAGCCTGATAATATTCTATATACTTCTTAAAATCCGGAGGAAGATATAAATAAGGAATATTAGACAATTGCCCCTTTGGCCCTTCAGAAATGGAAAATAAGAGTAAATCTTGCTCTTGTATATATTCCCTCTCTTGATCGCTATGATATTGATAGGAAAGTCTCGCTATGAATTTCGTATCATAGTCTGATTCCGCTTGAGTAATTGTTACAAAATCATTTATTTTCAAAGACCCACCTTGGTATACAAACTTCTTAGCATTTTTTACATTTGGATTATTATAAGACAGTTCTTTTATAGATTGAATTTCAAATGTAGTATGACCATGTGCTTTATCATTTTTGTTAAGATAAGTACTACAAATAAGTACAAAATTATCATAAAAATCGGGTGCTGTAGAAATACAAGGTAAACATTGAATTTCTATAATTGAATACTCATAAGACGTATTGATGTTACTTGGAAAAATCATTTTATAATTCTCCTTTAAATTTATTGCTCATGCCATATAATCGATCTTCATGAAAAATAGAAAAGCCATTATCGAATTGATAATGGCTTTTCACATACTTTTATATAGAATAAAAATCAGATGCCTATAGAAGTATAACACGAAATTCAATTAAAACAATGTGGCTCTGTTGCAAAGTTTGAAAAAACATAACCAGGTTGGTAAATGAGGAACAATGTTTAGGGAGAAGTTAGTTCCAAATTTGATAGATGAGATTTCCATATTCATGAACCGGTTCTGGTGCGCTTATATATTTTAAAAAGAAAAGACACCCTAAGGTGCCTTCCTCCGACTTGATAACCACTTTAATTTTAATAACATTGGACTCCCATCCAAATTAATTGTTTCCTATAATTTAATGCATTAATTATTATACCATGTTAAGTTATTTCGTTCATTTATGCTGGTCGTCTGTAGGCTGTTTTGTAGTCCATGTAGCGATTAATAAGAAAATAATAGCAATAACTACACCTAAAAGTCCTTGTTTGAGCCACATGGATAAGGCGAAATTTGAAGCAATAGCTAAAAAAATGAATATTACGGTATATTTATTGAATCTCATTACGAACAACCTTCCAACGGATCCATATTCAAGAAAATTTTACCATTCTCTTGTTTCGTAAAAAATAGTATTAAACAAAATTCAGATTCTTTATTTGCAATTAAAATCTATATTTTGTTGAAATTATTCTTTTAAAGGGGTGGGATCCCGAAAATGCGGGTGCTATCCTAAGTAAAGCACTATAACCCAACTACTTTTTATACAAGATTTTATGCAAAAAAAGAATAGCAGGGATTCTCCATTATCCTTGCTACCGATAATGAGACGTTATGTTAACTTTACATGCATGTTTATTAATCACCTGATTAGAGATATGTGATCTAAACTTAACCTATTCGAAGTACTAAGTTTTTTAATAAGAATAGTCATTTATTGTTATGATTAAATTTATAATATCCTTTAGGGAGGAACTCAATTTGAAGAAAACATTAATTGTTGGAGCATTATGCTTATCGATCGCTGCTTTAATTGTATTTATTAATGGAGATGAAGAGACATACACTGAAGCAAACAAAAATGATATTGTTTTACACTTATATAAAGAAAAATCTAGAAATCTAGAACGATTTGAAACACTTTCTCAAAATGTAAAAGATAAGAAAAGTGACGAAATACAAATTAAAGATTATTTCATTGACGAGGAGGCAAAAGTACCGAGTTTAAACACTGTAACTTATCAAGATGAGAAATTTACTTTTACTCACAAGTACAAAAACGACTATAGAAAGGATATTTGTAAGAAGTTCGTTACTCCTCAAGAAACACATGGTGTGGCATATATGCTAAGAGATTGCGAACAGTCAGAAGATGGTATTATACTTCATAATACAGCGAAGGACGGTGAAGGAGTACACTCCATAAAAGATAAATCTATTGAATTTATTGAAGTTGAGGGGAATAAGACCTACATATTCGTAAAACAATTTGATGTTGGAGCATTCGTGAACGCTATCACCCATATCGGGCATACACATTCAAATACATCTAGTACACACAAGCCAAATTTCAAAGTAAATGTTCACTTTTTAAGTGGAACAACTCAAACATACTATTTGTGGATTGACAAAGAGAAATCACAAGGAATAATTATGGATTCAGAACACACAAACCAAGGACATGAAATCGATAAAATATTTGTAAATAACATCATAAAAGCGTTAAATTAAAACGACATATTTTAAACCCCATATAGTGACCCCTATGAATACATAAAAAAGGAAGAGAATTTTTAAAATTCTCTTCCTTTTTTATGTATTCATTAGCTGTTTAGTATATCGAAAAATGATGTAGAATTTACCTATTCTATTATAACAGTATTAAGCATGATTTTAAGATGAAATATTGCATATTAAAATGTATTGATATGAGTTGATACACTTAATATAATGAGAGTATAAGATTTACTACATCATAATATTAAAAAGGAGGAAATGATTATGGAAATCGCAATGGCAGTTTTAAAATTCATAGGTGGAGCAATTCCATTGGTTCAAGAACTTTTAAAAGCATTTATGTAAGCTTATTACTCCGTAATTATTTATAGGAATTATCAGACAAATGATCTGTATATCAAAGATAAATTGATGTGCAAATCATTTGTCTGAAAAAACTTTAAACAAGAAAAAGAATCCCAGAAATCATAAGGGATTCTTTTTCTGTATGTGTAATTATGGCTGTATCCCACGCCCATCAACCTAACAGAACAGGTTGCCCCCAAAACGATAAAAATGAACTTCGTTCCTATAAAAAACACAGAATTTTCGTTAAGGGGGAACTTCAAAATGTTAACTTGATGGGCTGAACCCCTTATTCCCCCTTATCGAGGGGGAATAAGGGGTTCAATTATATATATTAATTATGAACAAAATTCACCTATTAGCACTTAAAATATAGGTGGATTATTGCTTAGAAATAAATTTGTAATTGCTGGTGATTTTCATCTCGTTTACTGTAAAAATCACTATAGAAAGAGAGAAAAGGGTTGTAATGGTAATAAAAATAGAAGAGATATACCAAGAGATATTGGACAGTAAAAGGAACAGATTTCCCAAAGGTACATGGAGTGATGATCAAGATAATAATCTAGCAAAACGTGTAATCAAGTATCTTATAGAAAAAGTTTTAAAGTGGGATAAAAAAACAATTCTTAAGAGTTGGAAATCCCAATTAATTATTAAATATAAATTAGGTGGTTTACTTAGCGTTAAATATCATGATAGCCCATATGTAATGATAAATGATGTTTATCCAAATTGTTTTAAAGAATGGGAATTTCAAATGACACCTAGGAACTATTGGACAAAGGAAAAGGCATTGGAAGCGTTAAAATGGACGATAGAAAAAAAAGAAAGGTTAACAGATAATAAACTATTGGAGGTTTATAACGTTCGGTGGTTATCTAATCATAATTTGAGTTCGCCTTGCCAAATTTTTTGGGGAGGTAGTCCTTACATAATGATAAATGAATTATATCCAGACCATTTTAAGGAATGGGAGTTTAAAAAAACTCCTAGTCGTTTATGGACAAGAAAAAAAGCGTTGGAAGCATTAAAATGGACGATAGAGGAAAGAAAACAAATGAATAATGAGGAGATAAGAAAAAAAATTAGTGTAATTTGGTTTTCAGAAATAGGCTTAAGGACCCCATTGGAGAGATATTGGAATGATAGTCCATTTAGTATGATAAATGAGTTATATCCTGGATGTTTTAAAGAGTGGGAATTCCAGAAAACACCTAAAAACTACTGGACAAGAAAAAAAGCGTTGGAAGCATTAAAATGGACGATAGAGGAAAAAGAAAAGTTAACTAATGAAGAACTTACAAAGGTCTATAGTAGAAGATGGATGATTAATCAAAGGTTAATAACTCCATTAGAGAGATTTTGGAAAAATAGTCCATATGCCATGCTACACGAGTTGTATCCAGGGAAATTTAAAGAATGGGAATTAAATAGGGCCCCTCGTGGATTTTGGACAAAGGAGAAAGCATTGGAAGCATTGAAATGGACGATAGAGGAAAAAGAAAAATTAACTAATGAAGAACTAATAAGGGTGTATAGTAGAAGGTGGATAATTAATCAAGGGTTAAGAACCCCATTAGATAGATTTTGGAATAAGAACCCACATACTATGTTAAGTGAACTATATCCTAATTAATTTATAAAAAATATGATAGTTTAACATAAATGAAACTAAATCTTTCTTTTACGGGCTCTGTTGCAAAGTTTTTATATAAACAAAAAAATCCTAATTTAGTAGGTAGAGTTTATGCAACTTTGAATAGTTTCTCTAATTCATTGTACGTCGAAAAACGAAGTTTGGTTGTTGCAAACTTCGTTTTTGTTTATATAGGGCATGAATAGTTTCGATGCTTTTCAAGTTACGTGAAGCATGGCGAAGACTTTGAAATCCTGCGGATTTGGAAAAACGTCGCTTGATATGTCTATGATCTTGTTCGATGAGATTATTCAAATGCTTGATTGTATAATGAATGGTATGCTTATAAAAGCCTTGCTCTTCCAATTTATTGAACGCGCAAAGTAACGCGGGAGTCTTGTCTGTTGTGAGAACCGTTGCTTCTCCTAATGTTTTTACTAGTCTTTTCATAAAGGCATAAGCCGCTTGATGATCTCGTTTTTTGCGAAGCTGAATATCCAATGTGTGTCCATCTTTATCAATTGCTCGATAGAGATAACGCCATTCGCCTTTCACTTTGATATAGGTTTCATCCAGGTGCCAAGACAGCTGCACAGATTTGTTTTTCTTTTTCCAAATCTGATAAATGAGATTTCCATGTTCATGAACCCATCGCATGATAGTAGTGGGATGGACCGATACACCACGTTCTTTCAAAATTTCAGATACACCTCGATAACTTAAAGAAAAACGATAGTAGTAGCCGACGGCTACCAAAATAATATCTTGTTTGAACTATTTTCCTTTAAAATATCCCATTTATGATTCTCCTCATTCTGTTTTGCAAAAGTTTAGCTTACTTTTAAAAACTTTGCAACAGAATCGAAGGGACAAAAAGGGTAGAAAAGATAGGGATTTGCAAGGGGGCGTCTGCAAAAGTTTATAAATTATAACATATATATATGCCTATAGTAGTTACGAAAAAGTAACAAAAATGCTATTTTCAAAAAAATTGCTTGATATATATTTTGAGTTTTTGTTATTATAAGCTTATTTATTCTATATTTTTGCAAATGTACTAGAGGGAGTGCCATCATGTATGGTATGGTTGAAATCGCAAAGGAGAACAATATAAGTCTCTATCATTCTCTTCGGTTTCTGATTGAAGCGTTCCCATTACTAAGACAAAAGAAAAATCTATGTTGGGTTTTCTTTTGTCTTAGTAGTGGGAGGAGCCCTAGTGTTATGTTATAACACTGAAATATGTAGGAGAAACTATAGATTTTGGTTGATTATATGGAATGAAAAATTAAGTCGTTATTCTTGGGATTCAGACTACCATTATTCTCACTACTATTCTCACTATTATTCACACTATTATTCACACTAAAAGAGGTATAAGGAGGAAGGTATATCTATTAAGATGGAGAGATATACCAAGTTAGAAATGAACATTAAATTTAATAAAAAAGTAGTAGCATTCACGGCAGGATTAACGGTATTATCTTCACCATTGGTATCGTTTGCAGAGGAACAACAATCAGTAAACAATAAGCAACCTACAAGCGTTCAGGAACAAGGTAAAACAGACCAACTTCAAACATCAGATGAACAGGCTCTAAAAAGTATTGAAGCTAGTTTTGAAGAGGTAGACGGACGTGGTGGAGGTACTGTCGATAATAAGAAAGCAGACAGTCTTCAACGTTCAGAAGGTATTCATGAAGAAACAGGTACATTAACTGTTCCTAACAATTCAAACAGAACAAAACGTAGTCTGTCTTCCGCATCACCTAGCACTTCTAGTACAATAAACGGTGTTCCATTCACTGAATGGATTGTTCCAGCAGGTAACGATAATATTCGTCCTCAAAACTACATGAGTCCAAAGTACATTACAATTCATGAGACTGATAATACAAGTGTAGGAGCAGGTGCTAGGAACCACGCTCAATACCTATATAACCAAGCAGTAGGGAACACAGACCGAGCTGCATCATGGCACTTTACAGTGGACGATAAAGAGATTTATCAACACTTACCATTAAACGAAAACGGGTGGCACGCAGGAGACGGTAATGGCCCGGGTAATAGAGAGTCTATTGCAATTGAAATCGCGGTTAACAGCGATGGTAACTACAGTAAAGCAGTAGATAACGCTAAGAAACTTGTAGCTTATTTAATGAAAGAAACTGGTGTACCGTTAAATAACATCGTAAAACATCAAAGGTGGAGCGGTAAAAATTGTCCTGCTAACATGATTAATAATGGACAATGGGATGCATTCGTAAATGGTGCTGGAGGATATTATAATAATCTTTATCAACCAAAAGACGACATTACAGGAGGTTGGTATGAGCCGGCTATTCGAGAGCTAAATAGAAGGGGTATTATGGCAGGGGAAGGAAACGGTGTTTTCGCACCTAATAGAGCGGTAACAAGAGCCGAATTTGCTCAATTAATCTCTAAATCTCTAAACTTGCCCGCTGGAGATACTTCATTTAAAGACCTAAACGATGCAAACCCAACTTTACGAGATGGTATTAAACGCACTGCAAGTGCAGGTATCATTGCAGGTAGAGGTGACGGTTATTTTGACCCAAACACATCTATTACAAGAGAAGAATCAGCAATTATTGTAAACAAGGCTTTACAGTATAAAGGTCTATGGGGGCCAGTTGCAAACTTACCATTCTCAGACAAAGACAAAATTATCTATAAAGAAGACGTACAAAGATTGTATGGACTAGGTATTGTAAAAGGTAAGGGTGACAATCAATATGACCCTAAAGGAACAACAACTCGTGGTGAAACAGCATCATTCATTCTAAACATGCTTCAAGTAATTGAAACCGGTAGTGTTCAAAATACAATTGGAACAGCTCAAATAAATGGTATTGGGGTAAATGTTCGGAGTGGAGCAGGTACAAACTACTCTATTGTTAGAAAGGCAAGTAAAGGTGAAAAAGTTACAGTATATGAAGAAAAGAATGGTTGGCTAAGAATTGAAACGAATCAGTGGGTTTATAATGACCCTAGTTATATCAACTATAACAAACGATAAAAACTAAATAGTGAAAGGAACAAGTCATATTTGGATATATAACTTGTTCTCAGGCTGTGAAGAAGACTTTCTCCACAGCCTGTTTTTGTGTCTGCTCCCTCTTTACCTGCCAATGCTGATAAATTAATTTTTTTGACATTGTCACTTTCCTGTAACATAAGTGATTTATTTTATAATAAGAAACTGACATGGAAAGAGGGAGAAGTTATGAAAAAAATCATACCGATAGTCGCATTAATAGGCATGATGAGCTTAGGGATACAAGAAATGAATGTGAAAGCTGAGACATACAAAAGTGCAGGTTCCAAAATGGATTTTTGGAATTCTAAAAGAACAGGTACTAATTTTATGAATAGCACTTCATTACCTGAGAACTACAAAAGTGCAAAGGAAGCTCATATTGAATATGTTCGTTTAGCACCTGATAAATGGGCAAAAGATAAGGATTTCTTATTTGAAGACAAACCAGATACATCAGGAAAAGATTTTCTTATCGGTAATGCAGATAATTATCAAAGATTGGTGGAAGAGGATGTAGCAAAATTGAAAGCAGATTTAGATGCTGCACAATCACAAGGGATTAAAGTTGTACTTACAATGCTTTCATTACCTGGTGATCGTTGGCGTCAATTTAACAATAATCAGAATGATGATAGAATTTGGGAAGAAGAGAAATATCAAGAACAAGCAAGCCAATTTTGGAAAGACCTTGCGTTTGAATTGAAAGATCATCCAGCTGTGGTTGGTTACAACATTATCAATGAACCACATCCAGAAACATCTAAGAAAAATAGATATAATGATTTTTGGACGGAAGATTATGAGAAATGGTATTCAAAAGTGAAGGGAACCCCAGCTGATTTAAATGAATTTTATCAAAAAGTTGTTACTTCAATTCGTGAAGTAGATAAAGAAACACCTATTATTTTAGATTCAGGTCTATATGCCACACCTTGGGCTTTTAAATATCTTAAACCAGTTAAAGATAATAAGACATTGTATGCATTTCATATGTATGAGCCATATCAATTAACAAGTCAACGTGAAAATCAAAATAAAGAGTATCAATATCCTGGAATTGTAAAAGTAGGAGATTTAGAAACACCTATGATGTGGGATAAAGATGGATTAAATACATTCTTACAGCCTGTGCAAAATTGGTCTCAGGAAAATCATGTACCATCTAATCGAATCATTGCTGAGGAATTTGGAATTAATCGTACCGTTCCCGGAGCACCTCAATACATGCAAGACTTAATTTCTATATTCAATCAGAAAGGATGGCATAAATCATTCTATGCATTCCGTGAAGATACTTGGACAGGAATGAATTATGAATTAGGAACAGAAAAAATAAAATGGGATGAAGAGGGGCAACCAAAGCGTCAAGATAATCCACTTTGGGATGTAATAAAAAATGATTTGCAAATCGATGCAGGAGTAAATAGAACTACATTTAAGGATGTCCCACAAGAACACTGGGCATTTCATGCAATTCATGATTTAGCGAATAAAGGAATTATTGCAGGTTATGGAAATGGGATATTTGGTATGGGTGATAATGTAACACGTGAACAAGTAGCTGCATTAATTTACCGTACTTTGCATATAGAAAAACAAGATAAATATGAAAATCCATACAGAGATATCGATGGAAATTCAACAATGTTTCCTGAGGAAATATTGGCTTTAACTAAGCTAGGATTTTTCCAAGGGGATGATCAAGGAAACTTTAGACCGAAAGCTACATTAACACGTGCAGAAATGGCACAAGTTATTAAGAAAGCATTTAGATTAGATGTAAAGGCGCAACATAATTTCAACGATGTTCCAGCAAATTCATGGGCAAAAGATGCGATTAGTGCCGTGCAATCGAACCATATTGCAGTAGGAGTTGGAGAAGGGAAATTTGCTCCGGATATGAACGTAACACGTGAACAGTATGCACAGTTTTTATATAATGCAATTTCAAATGCGCAATCCCATCAATAAAAAGAAAATGAAGTTGAGTGGTTTATTATATCATCATTATAAGGGCGTATTACTGCTCGTAAAAATTTAACGAATTTACCGAAAGAATTCTCCTTCCTCAAGCGTGTGAAGGGTGATAGCCCAACGGTAGGTGGGAGATGAATTCCGGTTTGGCATAGCCAAAAACTTTTGATAAACTAGCTATATGAAGTTCTTTGATAACTTGATATATGAGGTTGCAGGAAGAAAATAGAGTGCGAAAACCAAGCCATTCGGTTCCTGTGTAAAATATCAACCGTACCAAAAGAGCGTCCAAGCGTTGGACATCTAGGGGTGGAACACCCCGAAGTAACGCTCAGGGAGACGAAAGGTTACTTTCGTCGTGGAACTGAGAAGCTCCCACTTCAAGCTTTGCTAAGTGGCGAGTAGTTCACTTGGTGATACCTCATATCAACTTAAAAACTTTATAACGCCCCCTAAACAAAAAATTGTACATTTTCATCTGGACATGTCAATCTTCTCGTTTGGGGGTATTTGCTTTTCTTATCCTGATAGCGATGTGATGCTACCCTATGCCCATCAACTTAAGAATTTAGAATTACCCCAAAACGAAAAAGAGCCCTAAATTAATAGGACTCTTTTTACCTTTCTCAAAAGTAAACTTTTGAATATTTGTTTACACTCATTTTTAAAACACTAAATTTTAACGTTCTATTTTTCAAATATGTAAGATTGCATACAATCCATAGTTGATAATTATTATCGATGTAACTATAATAGTTACAGTAAGGTTAGTATTAAAATTAAAACATGAATGGAGATGTTATAAAATGGGTATAAAAAAAATCGTTTTAGCTGGTGCATTAGGAGTAGCAGCACTTGCAGGAACAAATTTACCAGGCATAGAAGTAACAAAAGCTAGTGCAGCTTCTATTGAATCAAATATATCAACAATTGAAGGTCACGTAGTTGAGATTAGTAATAATGTTATTTTTGTAGAATCAAAACAATATACAGATCCTATCAGTATCAATTTTGATTCTATACCAAATGTAAAAATAGGAGATCAAGTAAAAGTTACTGGTACAATGATGCGCAATTTTACTGAATATATGATTGCAAATTCTATTGAAAATAAATCATTAACACCAGGAATGCATTTAAAAGAAAATGGTCGACCTGATTATGTAATAGGAGAAGTTAGTAAAAAAGGAAAAATTGATGAATACGTAAATGTGCCTATAGATTATGTACTTGTTAAATATCCTAAAATCAACGGTGGAGATGAAATTCTAGAAGTTTACTTAACACAGGGACAAAAGCTCAATGTCGGTGACAAAGTTAAAGTGAATAATATGGAATTTGCACAATGGGGCGGAAGTTCTATAAATTGGAACATAGAAAACAGCATCGAAAAAATTCAAGAATCGAAAACTTCAAATCAAAATAATGATGATCAATGGATTTGGTCTTAGTACCTGTTTAAATTGTTTAACCGTTAACATTAGTACTATCAAAAAGAACTTGTAGAAGAACCACAAGTTCTTTTTTGTTTGAGGGAACACTTAATTTCCAATACATATTCTTAATACGTAAATGTGATACTTCGTTGTCTTATATATGTAATATTTTATATTAAAACATATAGATAAAAATATAAGTGCTTACTATAATAAAAGCATAAAGATAAATAACATCTTAGCATCAACAAAAGAGGAGGAAATGATTATGGAAATCGCAATGGCAGTTTTAAAATTCATAGGTGGGGCAATTCCATTAGTTCAAGAACTTTTAAAAGCATTTATGTAAGTTTATTACTCCGCAATTATTTATAAAAATTATCAGACAAATTATCTTTATATCAAAATAAATTGATGTGAAGATCATTTGTCTGATAAAATTTTAAACAAGAAAAAGAATCCCAGACATCATAAGGGATTCTTTTTCGGTTCTGGTGCAAATATATGAAGAAAAACGCGGATAATAGTAGATTCCTAGTGAAATCGTATTTTATGCTATAAGTCCAAACACTTGGTAGATGAACTCTTTTTGATTTTGGACAGACTGATTCGGTAAATCAATCTGTCCCTTTTTTATCATATGCATGGCTTCAACACCACTCAATATAGAAGTTGCAGTTTTAAATGACTTAAACCCCAACATAAAACGCACACGTTTTTTAATAAAACGATGATCTTATTCCACTAGATTATTAAGATATCTAACTTTCCTTATATTTATGCCTTCGGGCATATGTTTCTCTTCTTTCAACGCTTGAATCGCTACAGAATAGGCAGGGTTTTTATCTACTGTTATCACACGAGGTTTCGAAATGTACGAAAAAGCCAGGGCTTTCTTGAAAAAGCACTTGGCTGCTTGTTTATCTCTTGATTTACTTAGATAAAAATCAATGGTATTCCCTTCTGAATCAACAGCACGATATAAATACATCCATTGCCCTTTCACTTTAATATAAGTTTCATCGACTCTCCATGAATCATTTGTTGATTTAAGGTGATATCGTACTTTCTCTTCTAATTGAGGTCTATATTAATGAACCCATCGCATAATCGTTGTGTGAGCTATGAATAAGCCTCGTTCCTCCATCATTTCCACCAGGTTACGGAAGCTCAAATTGTACCGTAGGTACCACCTTACTGTTAATAAGAGTAGTTCCGGCCGATAATGCTTCCATTTGAACAAATTTTCCTTTTCCATATCGATCACACACCTTTTTCTAGAGTAATAGTAATACTATCAGTATGTCCAAGTTTAAGAGATTATTTGCAAAAGTTTTAGAGTTTTTGCACCAGAACTAAATTTTCCTGCAATTGCTTTCTTCATTTAACTAAATATTAATTCTTATAAAAATCTTTTAATCTAATTATATGCAATATTACATATTGGTTATGAGTATTTTTCGTGTTATATTATTTAATTACTATATGTTTAGTAATATTTAATTTTGAAAGGGGAAAGATTATGTTACCAAATACAGTTCGTACTCCAAATAAGAAAAAAAAATGGATTATTGTCGGGGTTATTGTACTAATTGTTATCGTTGCGGCGGTTAATATTTTTGTTATGCAAGGTAAGAAGAAAGATACAACGAAGACGGATGCTGTAAGTTTTGAGAAAGTGACAGAGCGTAAGCTAAATAATACGAAGTTAATTTCGGGTCAGGTGAAGCCAGGGAATATTGAAAGCTTCTATGCGGATCCAACTAAAGGAAAAGTGAAAGATATTGCAGTGAAAGAAGGACAAGAGGTAGAAAAGGGAACGGAATTATTCTCTTATGATAATGAAGAAATTAATTTACAGGTGAAACAAGCTGAGCTTGATCAGAAGATGGCTGATATGCGTTATGATCAAGGGAAAAAGAAAATTGATTCATTGAAGAACGAAATTAAGAAGGCAAAAGATAGTGGAGCTGGGAAAGAAGTAACAGACCCAATGGAAGAGCAAGTAAGCGAATTAGAAATGACACAAAAAACAACTGATCTTGAAAAAGAAAAAGGAAAGTTACAAAAAGAAGAGTTAAGTAAAAAACAGAAAGAACTTACGATTTATAGTAATTTTACAGGTGTTGTACAAAAGTTAGATAAAGATGCAGCGCAAAGTTCATCTCAAGCTTTAGGTGGCCAAGGGAAAGCATTCTTACAAGTTGCTTCTAAAGATCCGTTCCAAGTTCAAGGGACTTTAACAGAGCTTCAAAAGTCACAAATTCAAAAAGACCAAATGTTTACTGTAACTGCGAAAGCAAATAATAAGAAGAAGTGGACAGGTAAAATTACAGAAGTAAGTGAATTCCCAACGAGTGCAGAGATGGCTCAAGCAACTGGTGAGGGAACTCAAAATATGTCTCAATATACATATAAGGCGAGTCTTGATAGCCAAGATGGTTTATCTCCAGGTTATCACGTTTCTTTACAAGTAAATTTAGAAAATAAGACGATGATTGCTGTTCCAAGTAAGAGCATTGTAGAAAAAGGCGATGATGCATTTGTTTATATTGAGGAGAAAGGGAAGCTTCATAAACAAAATGTGAAAAAAGGCGCTACTGATGGAGACTGGACAGAGATTGTTGAAGGCGCGGCAGTGGGGCAAAAGGTGGTTAAAAATCCTTCCGACAACGTGTATGACGGAATGGAAGTGAAAGAGAAATGATTACGTTAAATAATATTGCTAAAACGTATTATCAAGGGAAATTGGCAGTACCGATTTTGCATGGTATTAGTTTGACGATTCAGAGTGGTGAGTTTGTTTCAATTATGGGACCGTCTGGTTCCGGTAAATCAACGCTTATGAATATTATCGGTTGTTTAGATCGCCCAACAGAAGGGAAATATATGCTGAATGATGTGAATATCTTAACAGCAGATGAGTCAAAGCTAGCTTTAATTCGTAATGAATATATCGGCTTTGTGTTCCAGCATTTTAATTTACTGCCCCGTCTTTCAGCGGTGGAAAATGTTGAACTTCCGCTCGTATATGGTGGGGTGAAGAAAGCTGAGCGCCGTAAGCGTGCTTTGGAAGCACTGGACAAAGTAGGGTTAGCAGATAGAGTGCATCATTTACCTAGTGAGTTATCAGGTGGACAGAAACAGCGTGTAGCAATTGCGAGAGCGATTGCGAATAATCCAACGTTCATTATGGCTGATGAGCCGACGGGTGCGCTTGATACGAAGTCTGGTGAACAAGTTATGGATATTTTCACGAAGCTTAATGCAGAAGGAACGACAATCGTTATGGTTACGCATGAGGAAGAGGTAGCAGCTTATTCATCTCGCCGCATTGTACTGCGAGATGGGAAAATTACTGAAGATAGAAGGTGTGCAGTATGAGTTTACTAGATAGTATAAAAATTGCCCTATCTTCTATTTTAGCTCATAAACTGCGTTCAGCTTTGACGATGCTCGGTATTATTATCGGTGTAGGTTCTATTATTACTGTCGTTGCGATTGGGCAGGGCGGGGAAGCGATGCTGAAGTCGAAAATCGCTGGTTCTGGTAATAACCTTATGCCAATTCAGTTTAAGCCGGATATTAATGATGAGTTTGCTATAGGTGGGCATGAAGTACCAAAATTAACGGAAGAAGATATTCTTGAAGTGAAACAGGTAAAAGATGTTGCCCATGTTATTACGACGAATAGTACGATGGAAACACTTGATATAAACGATAAAAAAGCAATGATTAATGTTATTGGACTAGATAGTGAATATTTTCAAGTAAATAAAGTGAAAATGGTCAAAGGCCGTTCATTAAATGAATCAGATATTTCTCAAGGGAATAACGTTGTGATGATTAGTATGAAGGCAGAAGAGACGTTATTTAAAGATGAAAATCCAGTAGGGAAAATTATTGAAATGAAAGGACAGCCGGTGCAAATTATCGGTGTCTATAAATCAGATAATGAATTTATGGGATTTGAAACTGAGGAAATACTGATTCCTCTCACTTTATGGCCTGTTTTATACGGAACAGATGAAATTCAAAGTATCGCAATTCAAGCTAAAAATGTAGACAATTTAGAATCAGCAGGAAAAAAAGCTGTTGAAATATTAAATAGTCGTAAGCCGAGTGAAATTCCAGGTAAATATGAATTAGTGAACTTAAAAGAGTTCCAAGAGGGCGTTTCTAAAGTCACGAATATTATGACAATGATCATCGGTGGTATCGCAGGTATTTCATTAGTTGTTGGTGGTATTGGCGTTATGAACATTATGCTCGTATCTGTAACGGAGCGTACGCGCGAAATTGGGATACGTAAAGCGCTTGGAGCAACGCGTAATAAAATTTTATTACAGTTTTTAATTGAAGCCGTTATGTTAACGCTTCTAGGTGGTTTAATTGGAATTGGTCTTGGATATGGCGGAGCATATATTGTCTCCGCATTCGCAAAATGGCCACCGCTCGTTTCGTGGGAAGTTGTTGTCGGAGGCGTATTATTCTCAATGACACTTGGTATTATTTTCGGATTAATTCCAGCGAATAAAGCTGCAAAATTAGATCCAATTGAAGCACTCCGCTACGAATAGTTTACTAGTGTAGTAAAGATAAATATCTCTATTACACATACATATTGTTTGAGTTAATTGTTTTTACCATCCTTTAAAAGGAATATGTAAATAGAAGGAGGCGCTATAATGAAAGCGAATATTAATACACAAGATGTAGGTGCGAAAAAGCCATCATTATTTGGAATGATTACATCTCCTGGAGTACAATTTGAAAGAATGAAAACAAACGAGAAAGTTTGGGGGATGTTCCTCTTAGTAGCCTTGTTACAAGGGCTTCTAGGTGGTTTAAATGCGTATGTTATGTATACCTCACCTGAGATGCTTAAAATGAAAAAAGAATTAGGTGAAATGGCTGGACAAAGTTCACTTACATCAGAAGTTATTTCTGGAATTGGAACAAGCTTTGCTAGTGCGATGGTTGGAACACTATTCATAGCAGCTATTTATAAAATGTTTATGATGTTCTTTGGTAATGATACGCCTTATAAAACCTTATTGAATATTGTAGCTTATACAAATATTGTCCTTATTATTGGTGGACTTATTAATTCAAGTTTAGGTCTAATCTTTGGTAGTGGAATGAGCCAATATACGAGTTTAGGGTTATTATTTACGAAAGGTACATTTGCATATGGAATTGGTAATACAATTGAAATATTCTATGTATGGAATTTAGTCTTAATTTGGCTTGGATTACATGTTACAGCTGGATTAAGTAAAGTGAAAGCATTGATTCCAATTATTATTCTATTCATTATTAAAGCGGTATTCTTTGCGGCAATTATTGTATTAATAGCGAAGTTTTTACCAAGTATGTCAATGTAAAAAAATTAAGTTCATTATTACTAAATTTAGTAAAAGATTCGTAACATTAATAACCGGTTCCTTAACGTACAAGGTACCGGTTATTTTGTGTCCAAAATGTGTTCAAACGTACAAATTTCTTTTTTTGTATGGTGACCCCATGTCCATCGACTATAATTTCTTCATTTTTCTCTTTATTTCAATAGGAATAGACAGTATAATTTTATAGATTTAATACTTCAGAAAATTATACGGGGTAAATACCATGAAAAATAAAAAAAGAACAGCTACAGTTGCATTAACAACAGGATTAGCTTTAACAGCTGTAATACCATATGGAGTAGGTCATGCAGAGGAAACAGATCAATTACAAGTTCAAATTCAGGAGGATTCGTTCCGTACAGGTGAACTTACACAACCATCACAAAAGGCACCAGAGAATGTAGTAAAAGATGCCCTTAAGGAAAAGACAGAGCAAGCTTTGTCTCCAAAACAAGTGAATGGAGAAATGGGAGTAGATTATAAGGTTCTTCAAAAACGCGGTTCGTATGATGGGACTACACTTGTGCGTATGCAACAAACATATGAAGGAAAAGAAGTATATGGGTATCGATTGACTGCACACGTAGATAAAAAGGGTGTTATTAAAAGTGTTTCAGGGGATAGTGCGCAAAATTTAAAACAAGAAGATTTAAAGAAGCCTATTAATCTATCACAAGAAAAAGCGAAACAATATATTTATACGAAGTACGGGAATGATATCAAGTTTATTTCTGAGCCAGAAGTAAAGGAAGTTATTTTTGTTGATGAAAATAATGGACAAGCCAGTAATGCATACCAGGTTACATTTGCTGCAGTAACACCAAAATATGTATCTGGAACTTATTTAGTGAATGCTCATAATGGTGAAATGTTAAAAAATATGGTACAAGAATCAGATTTAAAAGCAAGTGAGAAGCTTGTTGATGCCTTAGAGGAAAGTAGAAAAAGCAATCTTGCATCATTAACTGGAACAGGAAACGATGCTTTCGGTATATCTCGTACATTTGGTATTTCTAAACAAAGTAATGGTGAATATGCACTTGCTGATTATTCAAGGGGGCAAGGAATTGAAACATATGATGTGAATTACAGGGATATTACTAAAGAGGAAAGCTATTATCCTGGCACACTAGCAACTAGCACTTCAACAACATTTAATGATCCAAAAGCGGTAAGTGCCCATTACTTAGCGACAAAAGTATTTGATTTTTATAAAGATAAATACAAGCGTAATAGTTTTGATAATAAGGGACAAAAAGTAGTTTCAGTTGTACACGCTTGGGATTCTGAGGATACGAACGATCCAAAAAATTGGAAAAATGCATTAAGTGCTAATATTAATAATAGTAGTATGCTCGTATATGGAGATCCTATGGTGAAGGCATTTGACGTAGCGGGACATGAATTTACACATGCGGTTACATCTAGCGAATCCAATCTTGAATATTCCGGAGAATCTGGTGCGATTAACGAGGCGTTATCGGATATTATGGGGACGGCTATTGAGAAATATATAAACAATGGGAATTTTAACTGGACAATAGGAGAACAAACTGGATTAGTTTTACGTGATATGAAAAATCCATCTTCAATCAATTATTCAAATGGAGTACCATATCCAGATGATTATAGTAAATATACTAATTTAAATGGAGAGGATGATGGAGGCGTTCATTTCAACTCAAGTATTATTAATAAAGTTGCATATTTAATTGCAAAAGGTGGCACTCATAACGGTGTAACTGTAAAAGGTATTGGCGAGGATAAAATGTTTGATATTTTTTATTATGCAAACACTGATGAACTAAACATGACTTCTGATTTCTTTGAATTGAGATCAGCATGCCTTCGAGTTGCAACAAATAAATATGGCGCGAACTCGGCTGAAGCTCAAGCAGTCCAAAAAGCTTTTGATGCAGCAAAAATTAAGGTAACAGTGGAAGAAAAAGAAAAAGCTGTGGAAAAACAAGCGCCGGAGTTAACTGTACCGTTTACAACTACACTACATGTAGGTGATACGTTCGACCCGATGAGAGGCGTAAAAGCTGTTGATAAAGAAGATGGTGATTTAACAAATAGAGTAAAACATAAAGGCGATGTAGATACTTCTAAACCAGGTAACTACATTGTGGAGTACTCGGTTGTCGATTCCCAAGGGGTTAATGCAACGGCTACACAGACTGTAATTGTAGAGGAAAATGGAGAAACTCCAGATATGGAACCTAAATTAACAGTGCCTGTTGGGGCAACAATTAATGTAGGAGATTCATTCGACCCAATGGCAAGAGTATCAGCTACTAATAAAGAAGACGGTGACCTTACTTCTAAAGTAACAGTTGATGGTAAGGTAGATACATCTAAGGCCGGTACTTACGTATTAACTTACACAGTTACAGACACTAAAGGTCATGAAGTAACTGCGAAACAAACAGTAACGGTTAAAGCTGGAGAAGAAGTTAAAGATGAAAAACCAGTACTAAAAGTACCTGCTGAAACAACAATTATTGAGGGGAATCAATTCGCCTCAATGGCAGGAGTATCAGCTACTGATAAAGAAGGTGGTGACCTTACTTCTAAAGTAACGCATGAAGGAACTGTAGATACATCTAAAGCCGGTACTTATGAAGTAATATATAGTGTCAAAGATTCCGCAGGTAATAAGGTAACTACAATACAAAAAGTAGTTGTGAAAGATAAGGACAATGGTAACGGTTCTAATAACAGAAATAATGGTTCAGGCAACGATAACGGTTCTGATAATGGCAGTACTGGTACTAACAACAGCAATGCCTCTGATACTGGTAACAGTAATGTCTCAAACAATAGTACTACTGATAAAAAAGAAGATACATATAAAGAGCTTCCAAAAACGGGTGCAAGTACAAATAACAGTGCAGCAATGGGTGTATTGATGGTTCTTGCAGGTATGGTTCTTTCTTTTGGTCGTAAATTTAGAAAGGCGTTAAAAAGCACCTTCAAATATTGAAGGTGCTTTTTATGGTTCTGGTGCAAAAATATTAACTTGATGGGCATGAGGTCACCTTATCAAAAAAAGAAAATTGTACGTTTGGACACATTTTAACCGGTTCCCTGTACGTTAAGGAACTGGTTATTTATTTTACCGATTTTTTATAGACTTTTTATCTCGTAATGGTCGTGAACTATTCGCCACTTAGTAAAGCTTGAAGTGGGAGCTTCTCAGTTCCACGACGAAAGTAACCTTTCGTCTCCCTGAGCGTTACTTCGGGGTGTTCCACCCCTAGATGTCCAACGCTTGGACGCTCTTTTGGTACGGTTGATATTTTACACAGGAACCGAATGGCTTGGTTTTCGCACTCTATTTTCTTCCTGCAACCTCATATATCAAGTTATCAAAGAACTTCATATAGCTAGTTTATCAAAAGTTTTTGGCTATGCCAAACCGGAATTCATCTCCCACCTACCGTTGGGCTATTGCCCTTCACACGCTTGAGGAAGGAGAATTCTTTCGGTAAATTCGTTAAATTATTGAAATTTGTTTTTGGGTTTAAGTTCCAAACATCATCACCTGTTAACGTAACATGTTCCCATCCAAATGGAGATATATGTTGTACATATTCTTCGTGAATATCCACTCCTTTTGCATGCAAAGCATCAACCGCTGTGATATATATTCCATAATATAATAGCTAAAATCAGAAGTTGTAAACCACTTGCTCTATGTAATTGATCCTCATAAGAACAATCAAGAATTTCTCCTAATTAATTAAAAATGCATCTCAAGCAACATTATATTTTGCTGCTCCTTTATTTAAGCAATATGTACATGTCTTCCATTTTCAACACGCTGTAACCATTTTAACACTTGTTAATACTTATTTTCTTAATATGTATTTTGATCTCCTCACATTAATATTTAATACTTTCCTTATTACAAATTAAAATCAATGAAAGACTTTTGTAACACTTATGCAAGAAATTCGAAAGGTATCTAAGCTAAGATGAACTTCAGAACATTAATTTTAGATGATTCAAAAGTGATTAATTTCACCAAGAGAGGAGAACGGAATGAAAAAGAAATTTAAAAAAAATGGAATTTGAAAGAAGATAATTCCTGCTACAGCGGCATTAGGAATTCTTTTTTCTATGGCACCGATTGCAGAAAATAAGGCTAGCGCAGGGGTAGGTGCGGTATTAGTTATAACTATTACTGTATTAGGTGCTGTAGCAGACACTTATGAAGCACTTGGAATAACCCCAGAGAATCCAGACCCAGGCACTCACATTGATGTATATGCAGAAAACGAAACTTACCAGGCTCCTAATTTTACATCTGGGGAATTTAATATTTCCATGTATCATACACAAGGTGATTCGAATTTTCTTAAACCGGTTAAAGTACGCTATCCAAATGGAAGAATTGAAATTCATCAACTAAGATCTGGGCAGCAGCTTAAAATTACTGAAGCAGGTGCAATTATAGATTTAAACCCTAATGCAGCAAATGTCTCAGAACACGATCTTCTTTACATTACACAAGCACAATTAGACGAAGGAAAGACCAGAGTTGTGATAAATCAAGGCCAACATGCATTTGTAGAAAAAGCATCTGGTAAAAACCCAAGATTTCTTGGTCCACTT
>NZ_JAEHBK010000044.1:0-23094 GCF_016483685.1 Bacillus cereus group sp. N8
TTTCTTTAGGAGAAAACTTTCCCATAAAAAATGCACCTCCAATTGTTAATTGTGTCTAACAATTGGGGTGCACATCACATGGACGGCTCATTGTATTTTTTTCTTAGCGTGAGTTTTTTCTAAAATACTGGCAGTACCCCATGCCCATCAACTTAAGAATTTTCACCACCCCTAAATACAAAAAACGGTATTCTTTCTAAACAATCTAAGAAAAAAGCAACCTTTTCGGGAGATAGGCATGTATGGTGACCCCTAACAAGAGTTTTTGCACCAGAACCATTTTGTTTGATGTTGAGGAACAAAAAAAGCAGCTAGCAAAAGCTAACTGCTCGGCTTTCCAAGGGGGATTGGAAAAGTATCATGTCATCAAGAGTATTGACAGAATATCAAGATTTATACAAAGAAGAAGAGGAAAAATGATAAAATATGAACCTAGTTTGATAGATTACTTTCATAAGAACCGATTTTTATATGCATTCATTATTGAGTATTTATGAGTACTGCAACACAATCAGTAATTGAATCGTTTACTTTTACTTGTGAACGATTTTATTATTTTTCCAATCAATTTGATATTGATCTACAGATGTGTTTTCATGCTCATTGAGTGCAATATTTTTTGTATTAAATCCTTTCCATCCTGTTGGTTTTAGTAAACCGTATTTATCTTTCTCTCTACTATGTTTCACAGATAAATCAGTTGAATCCTCATTTTTATCTGCAGTTATAATTGCAATTGTTCCTGGTTGAAAACCATATGCTGTTAAACTTGGCAGTTTATCTTGAGGTACTAAATTATCTATCGCAGAACGAACTCCAGACGTCGTAACCATGAACAATTGGTTACCATTAAAGATACTACTGAATGAATCCCTATCGTAAAATCCATTTCCATTATAAAATTTGTCAAAGGCAACTTTCCAATCTACTTTTTTATTCGTACTATTTTCTAGAAATGTTTTATAATCTGCTTGGTCATATGATACAGTAGTTGACCAAGATGCACCAGCCGATGCACTTGCTCCAGCCCCTTCTTGTTTAGCTTCCACACCACCACCTACATTATATGCAACTGTAGAAGATACATTCTTTGTTTCTATCGAATTTTTTGGTAAAACTTTATAGAATGCCGCACTATCATTACTTGTGATTTCTAATCCCGTTTTAAAAGCCGACGTCCAATCCATATCAGCATCATAATAACTATTATTGTAATATTTTAAATTTGAACCAATGTTACTTCCTTCTGTGGAAATAACAGCATATTTTTTATCAACAGTTGGGTCGTCAATAAATGAAACTTTAATTGAATTCTTTATGTTTGCATCATTATGGTAAGTTGTGTCCAAACTTGTCATAACTTTTGCGCCGCTTCCAATTTCTTCAATTGCTTTTAGAGAATCAGCATGTGCAGATGTAGAACTAAATGCTAATGATCCACCAACAACAGTGGTAGCTAGTGTTAAAGCTTGTACTATCTTTTTTGTTTTTTTCATGTTTTTTCTTTTTGTAGTCATTTTCATTCTCCTGTTACATTTTTAAGTTTCTAGTGTTAAAAATAAAATTCATATCAATAAATTCATATTAATTTATATTTCTTTCAAATGACTTACATAAGTATTACAAAAGTCTTTCATTATTTTAATTTGTAATAACTGAAGCACTAAACATTAATGCGGTAAGACTAAAACATATATTAGGGGTCACCATACATGCCCATCAACTTAAGAATGTAGAATTACCCCAAAACGAAAAAATAAGTTTTTTTGTTACAAGTTAGCACAAAATTTCGTTCTGGGGGTACTATAAAATTTCCGCTTGATGGCGATGTGGTAGCTACCCCAGTGTACACAATGACAGTATTTCTTGCACCAGAACCAAATAAAGTAATTAAATGTAAAAAATGGTTAAAAATCAAAATGCATGCTATTATTATATAGAGAATTATAAATTAAAAGTGGCATCTGGAAGGGAATAGTTATTAATGAAAACAACAAAAGGGAAACTATCTTTTAGCATTGATATTATAGGCTTTATAGCTTGTATAATAATGCTTATTGTAACTTTGGTTAATTTTAGAACATGGTTACATCCATTTTTATTCTTTACCTTAGGACTAACCTTCTTCATTAATATAGTAAAGACCCCTAAGGGAAAAGGGCGTAATTCAAATTAAAAATTTGATTCTTAAATGCTTATATTTTATAAAGTATGTTAGTATCTTTTTAATAGTGGTCACCATCCATCACCATCAAATTAAAATAAATTTGTATCCATATAGCAAAAAAATCGCTATTCTTTTTGTAGAAATATACAGAAAGGATGGCATTTTTTATGAATCTTTCGATTCAAGATGAACTCCAATTATTTGCTGAGGAATTATATCAATATTTTACTCCTTCATTCTTAGAAGAGCTTGCTAGAGAATTAGATTTTGTTCAAAGAAAGCGTAAGTTTTCAGGGCATGACTTAGCCACTATCTGTGTTTGGGTGAGTCAACGGATAGCGAGTGATTCTTTAGTTAGACTGTGTAGTCAACTACATGCAGCTACAGGAACCCTTATTAGTCCAGAAGGACTAAATAAACGCTTCAATAAAAAAGCTGTTTGCTTTTTAAAACATGTTTTCTCTGCATTATTAAAAAATAAAGTTTGTGAAACCTCAGTGATTCCCAGTTCTTCACTTACCCATTTTCAACGGATTCGCATTTTAGATGCAACAATTTTTCAAGTACCAAAACACTTAGCTAGTGTGTATCCTGGTTCGGGTGGTTGTGCACAAACAGCAGGTATAAAGATTCAATTAGAATATGATTTACATAGTGGACAGTTTTTAAATTTTCAAGTTGAACCAGGGAAGAATAATGATAAAACCTTTGGAACAGAATGTTTAGCGACATTACGGCCTGGCGACCTATGTATTCGAGATTTAGGTTATTATTCACTGGACGATTTAGATCAGATGGATCAACGTGGGGGATATTATATATCGCGGCTGAAATTAAATAATATGGTGTATATCAAAAATGAGTTTCCTGAATACTTTGGAAATGGGACAGTAAAAAAACAATCTCAGTACATCAAGATTGATTTAGAAAACATTATGAATACCTTAAAACCGGGACAGGTCTATGAAATAACAGATCCTTATATTGGAAAGGATAAAAAACTATTTACACGCGTTATTATATATCGGTTAACTGAAAAGCAACTTCGAGAACGTAAGAAAAAACAAGTGTATAAGGAAAGTAAAAAGGGTATTACGTACTCAGAGAAAAGCAAACGATTAGCTGGTATGAATATTTATGTCACCAATACACCTTTGGAATGGGTTCCGATGGAACAAATACATGATTTTTATTCCCTTCGTTGGCAGATTGAAATTATCTTTAAAACTTGGAAATCCTTATTTCAAATTCATAATTGGCAAAATATCAAACGAGAGCGATTAGAATGCCACATTTATGGAAAACTCATCGCTATTTTTCTATGTTCTTCTACAATGTTTAAGATGAGACAATTAATTTTACAAAAGAAACAAAAGGAATTAAGCGAATATAAAGCCATTGGAATGATACAAGATCATCTATACATCTTGTATCAAGCAATACAACAAAACACTCAAGAAATAACCAAAATCTTGTGCCGTCTATTCAACCTTTTACTGAAAAATGGACGAAAGTCTCACCGATATGAGAAGA
The DNA here is from genome assembly GCF_016483685.1 of Bacillus cereus group sp. N8. Classification (NCBI taxonomy): domain Bacteria; kingdom Bacillati; phylum Bacillota; class Bacilli; order Caryophanales; family Bacillaceae; genus Bacillus; species Bacillus cereus group sp. N8. Next base: position 3,701 of record NZ_JAEHBK010000044.1, read on the forward strand.
AAACAGTCTTTGATATCCTGGGTGTTATTTATGAGTATAGTGGATTGGAAAAACAAAGGAAACTCGCATGATTTTTAAAATTGGGTTGATTGAGGTTTATTTGATATGCTCATTTTTAAGGACACAAAGTATTTTAAGAGTTTTTCCGTTCATATGAATGAAAGTTTATTTTGTTTGGGTTCTTAAGTTGATGGGCATGGGGTCACCATACCAAAAAAAGAAAATTGTACGTTTAGACACAATTTAGACACATTTAAACTGATTCCTGTACGTTAAGGAACCGATTACTTAGTTTACTACTTTTTTTAAAGAATCAAATAGTGAAAATTTCGTGGAAATTTGCTTAACGTAAATTTTATATCAACTATTACGTTGGAGTACAGCCAAGATACGTGTATTATCTACTATGAAAATCAGGAATATTTAAAGTATTCTAAGAAGAAGAATTGAGTGATAAGCTACGTTAACTACTTGATATCTTAACTAAGTAAATTATGTATTTAACGTATTCAAAGTAGTGCAATGAGAAGGTATCGAATAACGTTGCTTGGATAAACCGTGTCTCTTAAGAGCTCCTTAAGGCGCGTCCGTTACCTGGAGGGCAACGAACGGTTGTAGACTTCGATGTTGCAAGGATCGTTGTCAAACAAATTGTTTACATGTATTCAATGTAAAACTCTTATTAAATTAAGGTTTTTACTCCTAAGTATAGATAACATGTATATCTCGTCTGTATCCCTTTTTGACTAGTTCTTGATTGACCAAATAAGTCAAAATACCTTTCTAAATTTTTCACTGATATTCCCCCTATTTTATCTTATTCAAACTTGCATTCCAATAACCCATTTCTCATATGCCTGTTTCTAAAATAATAATTTAAATTGAGACCTCTGAGAGATCCCAATTAATTAAAAAGTAATGTCTCCACTTGTTACATCATTTACAATTTTTATACTAATCCCTCTAACATCTCAAAAACTTCTAAATTATTTTTTTGGTAGTTCAGGGAATAAATAATGTAATATACAGATGGTCAAACGTCTGGATTTACCTTTATACGGATATATATGCATATACATCGATGGATTAAAGTTTGCCTCAATAATTCCATAAGCATTTTTATTAGCTGCAGGAACTTCTGTATTTTCAATAATCAAATCAATACCACTAATATTTGCTCCAAGCGCCGACACAGCATCTACGGCAATTTTCTTATAATCATCGGGAATTTGATCTGTCATATCAATTGAGTCTCCACCTGTACTGACATTAGAATTTTCTCGCAGAAAAACAATTTCATCACTTGTTGGAATAGAATCTTTTCGATACCCTTGAGCTTTAAGCATTAGGACCTCTAATTCACCTAATTGTATATTTTCTAAAGGTGTTCTATGGTCCATTCCTCTTAATGAATTCAGGTTCTTTTGAGCGACTAACTCTTCAATCGTATGTGAACCGTCTCCTATAACATTGGCAGGAATTCGTAATAAAACGGCAGAAACTTTGCCATCTAGCACAAAAAATCGATATTCTGTTCCATTAATAAATTCTTCTATTAATACTGATGAGTCCTCTTTAAATGCTATTGTGAGTGCTTTGTGATAGTCTTCGTAACTTGCTCCGTCTTTTTTAAAGATAGATATTCCTAAACCATAATTTGTTGTTTTTGGTTTAACGACAAAAGGCTTTCCTGCAAATATATCATAGGAACGTAAAGCTTTTTCTATATCATTAAATTCCTCACCTATTGGTACACGAAATCCATGCTGTTGAAGAATTTTCTTTGTTACTGTTTTATTTTCCATAATTAATGGTGATACATAACTATCTTTACTTGTCATATTCCCATTCTTCACATATTCAATATGGTTTCCTAGCTGTAGTTTTAAAAATTGATCTTGTCGATCTAAAACGTCTACTTGTATTCCCTGTTGAATAGCATCAAACATTAAAATTTGTGTAGACAACTCCATGTCAGTAAATCCTGATAGTTGATATGGTTTATCCCATGCTTTTTTATAATTTTCTTTAGCAATACGGGAGGCTACCTGACTTTGACTACTTTTTATAATCTCTTTATAAAGTCTTCCAGCTAAAGTCTTACTTGGATCTTTTAGCATTTCTCTCAAGTTAACAAACAAGGTATTCGAAATCGTTATGTCTAACAGCCCTGTTAAATGTTCCATCTCATCAATAATACGCTCAGCATCTGTTTTAAATTGCGTATGTTCTAACGGATGTTCAAGAGACACTACATTATTTTGAAAGTCACCGATTTTTACCCATTCATCATTATTATCGTCTTGGTCAATCCAGAGTAAATAGATGAGGAAAAGATGTAGAAATTCTGCTTGTTCAAGGCTAATTCCATATGTTTCAAAAGGATTTAAATCTAGGTTTCTTAATTCAATATAACGAATACCATGATTTTTTAAATCTGAAACTTGAGGACCACCCCTTAAACGGACAGAGGCATAAAATTCTTTTTCTTCTAATAACACCCCTTTACTCACCAGCGAAGAAAGATCAGATATATAGTTCTGTAAACTACTATAGGATACTTGAACATCATTTTCATTACTATAACCATGTTTACTATTTCTAATGCTTCTTACGGCGCCATTTAAAGGATTTATTTCAAAGAAATTCTTTTCACTACTAGGAGAAGCACCAAAGAAATAAGTTATTAACCATCGATAGTGTAAATAATTCCTTGTGACTTTCAGATAAATTTCTGTTTTAAATTGATGATAATCTTTTATTTCTGATTGTAATTCAAATAATGCCTGAATCAAATCATCACTAAATTCAAAATTGTAATGAATACCACTAATCATTTGTTTTCGTCGACCATAAGAATTAGATAAATATCGACGATATAAAACATTTTCATGATTATTAAGTTTCGCAATAACAATATCTTCTTCTTTTTCGGGTAACTGTGGTGGCATGCTTAATGGCCAAAGCATTTCGTTATCTCCCATAGAACGATAGGCAACATCATGAATAGCTGCTAAATAATTAAATAAATCTCCTAGTGTCTCGGTAACTGGTGTGATTAATTCCATTTGTGTTTCAGAGAAATCTCGCTGAATATAAGGATGTTCATCTCTTACTGAAATACTTTTGGGATGTTCCGTTTTAGCTAAACTCCCTGATATGTCAACTCGTTGACTTTCTTTTTCAACTCCAAAACGTGCTTTTAATAAATATGGTTTAATACGGTCATTGTTTAACATTTTTTTCATTTCCATATAAACTGTACCTCCTATCAACTCAAATATTTGATATAGAAATAGCTAAAATTATAATCATTATTTTTTTGAATTTAGCATTTGGACATTAATGGCCAAAGCATTTTATTCTTATCCACGGAAGGAGAAGGGATTTCGCGAATAGCTGCTAAGTACTTAATCATATCTTCTAATGTTTTAGTATTAGGCTGAATATATGATCTTGTATCTCTTATCGAAACGGATTTAGAAGTTTCAGTTGAACTTTCAAATAAGTCAACTTGTCGATTTTCCTTTTCAATCTCATAACGAGATTTTAATAAGGATGGTTTAATACGGTCATTGTTTAACATTTTTTTAATCCACATGAACTCTTCCTCCCAATATATTTGTTTTTACAAACGATATAATATGACAAAATATAACAATCAAAAGTACCCGCATCTCTACATGCGGATACTTTTGTTACTATATTTTGCTGTAAATTTAAATACTTCATATGCCATTAGAATTGAATATTATTGTAAATAAGAATCATTTTAAATACTTCATATGGAAAGAGAAATGTTCATTTAAGAAAGTGGAAATAAAGAAGTAGCTATGATCATAGCCCTCCATTTTTTTATAAGTTACCATTTGAATATTTTTTTGAGCGTTCTCTAAGAAAATATGCTCTTCCAATTGTTTCGGATAAAACTCGTCTTGACTACCTTGCATAATAAGAATAGGTGGAATTTTAGCTTCTTTAATTAATTCTGAAGCATCCCATTCTTTCCAAGAATCTTTGTCTTCACCTAAATAAGAGGTGAAAGCATTTATTCCCCAGGGGACTTGACTAGGGGTTAAGACTGGAGAAAAAGCAGAAACCGCTTTGAATCTCTTAGCATTTTTCAAACCGATCACTAAAGCCCCGTGTCCTCCCATTGAATGCCCCATTATGCTTTCTTCACCTGAAAAATTAGGTATTATAGTCGAAGCAATGGATGTTAATTCATCTACTATATACGAATACATTTTATAATGCTGTGCCCAAGGATCCTGGGTAGCATTTAAATAAAAACCTGCCCCTTGTCCAAGATCCCATGCTGCAACATCAGAAACGTATTCTCCACGTGGTGAAGTATCTGGCATAATCACTGCAACTTGATGTTTTTCAGCCAAACGTTGAAATCCACTTTTTTGACTAAAATTATCATCTGTACAAGTTAAACCAGATAACCACCATATAAGTGGAATTTTTTTCTTTTCTTTATTTGATGGTAAGTAGATACTAAATTTCATATCACATTGCAAGACTTCTGAATAATGGCTATACTTACGTTGCTCTCCTTCGAAAGAACGATGTTGTTCAATACATTTAAGACTCATTATCTCACTCTCCGTAAGTTAAAATCGTACGAATGGATTCACCTTTGTGTAATAAGTCAAATGCCGCATTGATGTCTTTAAATTCTAAATGATGAGTAATAAATGAATCTAAATCAATATCACCATGCATATAATCTTCGACCATTTCTGGAAGTTCAGATCTTCCTTTAACTCCACCAAAGGCTGATCCACGCCATACTCGGCCCGTTACTAATTGGAATGGACGAGTATGAATCTCTTTACCAGCACCAGCTACTCCGATAATAATACTTTCGCCCCAACCTTTATGACATGCTTCAAGAGCGGATTTCATTACTTCAACATTACCAATACATTCGAAGCTATAATCCACGCCACCATCTGTCATTTCGACTATAACTTCTTGAATTGGGCGATCATAATCTGCAGGATTCACAAAATCAGTCGCTCCCATTTTTTTAGCGAGTTCCCATTTTTGGGGATTCAGGTCAACTGCAATAATTCGGCTTGCTTTTGCTTGAACCAATCCTTGAATAGCTGCTAATCCAATCGCTCCTAAACCAAATACAGCTGTTACAGCTCCTTCTTCAACTTTTGCAGTGTTGTGTACAGCACCAATACCTGTAGTCACACCACATCCTAATAAAGCAACTTTATCTAACGGAGCGTTTTCATCGATTTTAGCTAAGTTAATCTCATTAACAACTGTATATTCACTGAATGTACTAGTTCCCATGTAATGATAAAGGGGCTCTCCATTATAAGAGAAGCGAGTTGTTCCATCAGGCATTAAACCTTTACCTTGTGTTTCTCGTACAGCACTACATAGGTTTGTTTTACCAGAACGACAGAATTTACATTCTCCACATTCAGGTGTATATAGTGGAATAACATGATCCCCAGGTTTTACTGAAGTAACTTCATCACCTACTGAAACGACAACACCAGCACCTTCATGGCCTAATACAGCAGGAAATACTCCTTCTGGGTCGTCACCTGATAATGTAAAAGCATCTGTATGACAGACAGAAGTATATAGTATTTTTACTAATACCTCTTTTGCTTTTGGCTCTTCTACATCGATTTCTACGATTTGAAGTGGCTCCCCTGGCTTAAATGCAACAGCAGCTCTACTTTTCAACTGAATCCCTACTTTCTTTTTTTATTGTTTACACCACTAAGATTACACTTTATAATTTTAATTACAATACTGACAAATTTGTCACTATAAACATTTTTTTCGCGAGAGGAAGGTCAAAAATTATGGTTATTCATTATAAGGACAAGGAATTTTTCACTGGAAAAGATTTAGCTTTATCTGTGATAGGAGGGCGTTGGAAAATAGCAATTATATGGTGTTTGTTACAACGTTCGCCATTAAGATTAAGTGAAATACAAAAAAAGCTGCCTGAAGTTAATCAACGTATGTTGATTAGACAATTAAGAGAATTAGAAGACGATAAAATAATTACTCGATGTGTATACCCCGTAGTGCCTCCTAAGGTTGAGTATGAACTTAGTGAAATTGGTCATCAACTAGAGAATGTTGTAACAGCCATCTGTGATTGGGGAGATGACTTTAGTGATTTTGTAGAAAAAGATTCGGACGAACTTAGTTGAAGAAACAAGTAAATATCGATTCATTAAAAATAGTGCGTAATTGTATGACTTAATCCATAAATTTGCATACAAAAAACCGATAAATTTGCATCGAATGCTGTAAAGTCATACGTAACGACTAGTTAAGATAATTAACGAAAATATACGCTAAGTAAATTTCGACATAAAATGAGCCGAATTTCCTACTCTAAGGAATATTCGGCCCATATGCTTTATTTAGGTTGTAATTTGTTCTCTTCATATTCTTTTAGTATTTTATAAAAAGTATTTTTCTTAAGTCCTAATAGTTCCATAAATATAACGCTCGTTATCTCTCTTTTTTTCCACTGTTCATAAGTTTCTTCAATTATAATTAGTTGCTTTTGACTTAATGCTGAAAGGGTAAATGGAGGACGCCCTAAATGCTTACCTTGAGATTTAGCAACTGCAATCCCTTCTGCTTGTCGCTGATGGATTTTTTTACGCTCTTGATCTGCAACATAGGAAAGTAAAGATAAAAACTGATCTTCCATTAATCGACCCATATCACCCATCTCTCGAAATTTACGACTATCAAACAGTGTTTCATTTTCTAAAACAACAATATCCGCTTGTAATTCTCTTGTTATGTATTTCCACTCCGCAATTACTTCATCATAATTACGCCCCATACGATCTAAGGCATCTATGTAAACAATATCACCTGCATTCAATATTTTTCGTAATAATTGATACTGAGGACGATCAAAATGTCGTCCACTTGCTTTATCTACAAAAATGCGCCGAGCTTCCACTCCTCTTTCCATCATCTTATGTAATTGACGTTGTTCATTTTGATCTTTTGTGCTTACACGTATATATCCATAAATATTTGCCACGTTTGAGATACTCCTTACATTTGTTACCATAATTATACCACTTTTGTTTATAAAGGTGTTCATTAAAAATAAACGTTTATAAAGCAACTCTAATCACCTTTATAAACTTGATATTTCAATGTTCCATAAGTGTGGACCCGCCGTTTGTAAAGGTATACCTTTATAAACAAGTTGTTTTTTTGAACCGAGCAAATCTGTTTCAAAAGGTGTCAGTTTTTAAGATGCATTTCAAAAATGAATTTTTGAGTTTTTGGAACTAATACTTTATGTGATTTTCATAGTTCCAAAAGGTGTACCTTTTGAGACTGCCAAAATATGATTTGATTTTAAAATGAGATTCATGACACATTTAAAGCTATAAATAGCAAATTTGACCTATGCCAAGTAACTTGCAAAACAAGTTACCGGGTGTTAAAATCTAAACAAGAGCTAACTTGTATAACAACTTACTGAAAGAGGGTGAATTGATGCACAGCCAAATGCTAAAAGGAGTATTAGAAGGCTGTATTTTATATATCATCTCACAAGACGAAGTATACGGTTATGAACTGAGTACAAAGTTAAATCAATATGGCTTTACATTTGTGAGTGAGGGAAGCATTTATCCACTTCTATTACGTATGCAGAAAGAAAAATTGATTGAAGGGACTCTAAAAGCATCTAATTTAGGGCCAAAACGTAAGTATTATCATTTAACAAAGAAGGGTTTTGAACAGTTAGAGGCATTTAAGGAGAGCTGGGATATGGTATCAACAACAGTAAATCAATTACTAAGGGGAGAAAAGAAAAATGAAACCTGAAGACATGATTAAACTTAACAATGAAAAAAGAAAACTATTAACAGAGGAAAATGAATTGTCTTATAGTAATATTCTTGTATATATACGTTGTTCAAATGTACCTGAACAGCAAACAGAAGAGTTATTGTTGGAGATTTTAGAGCATCTTCTTGAAGCTCAAAAAGAAGGGAAAACTGCTTACGACGTTTTTGGGGATAACTTACAATCTTATTGTGATGAATTAATTAATGCTTTACCTCAGCAAACAATGTTCGAAAAATTCTCGAATATTGGTTTTATGATTAGCTTACTGCTTGCTATACAATTTGGAATAGATACTATTTCTGCTATAATCATTTCGATTTCCCCAAAAAAACATCAGTTTCAAGGTTTGTCATTTGATGTTTTGGATATTTTGTTATGTGTCACAATTCTTACAGTCGGCATATACATTATTTTTTATATATTAAAAGGCTTCTCGTTTAATGTAGAAATGAATTGGAAAAGACGAATTACGTTCGGGTTAGCTGTTTCTATCCCGTTCGGTTCAGTGGTACTCTTACATATATTTTTTAAAAAGCATCCTTATCTTACTTATAATATAAGTATATGGCAAGGTGCCTTGGCGGCTTGCTTCTTCTACATTTTATATAAATTTTTATTTAAGGCTTCGAGGTTTTAAGGATTTCGTACATTAGAAAAATGTACTTCTGATAAGTGGGATTATGGCAACTTAAATTTATAAGAATAACCCCTTACCATTTCAAAGGTAAGGGGTTATTCTACTGCTGTTCTATAGTATAAATAAAGCTATTTTTTTGTTTTATTTTAGAAATTCCAAATCCAATAGCAATGCCAATTATTATACCCAGAGCAAAGTTATTAATAAGCAACCCGAAAGTTGTTCCCAAAAATATTCCTATAGAAATTCCAATTACCGTTTTTGCATCACTTTGTATATTTTTATCCAAAAAGTTATATCTCCCTTCATTAGAATTATGAATGTTAAATAAATGCCATATTTATAGTATCGTGAAGATAAAAAACACGATATTTTAATTACATAATATTTTTTTATCATTTGTTAAAATAAATTATAAACTCTTAATTTGCAGTGTTTTGAATGTATACTTTTCTTTCTGTTTTGAGGATACCAGGAGAATTAGAATAAAGTATGTGTTTTTAGGTGTGTGAAAGTAAACTAATGGGTAAAAGTTTACTTTCGGGTTTTGAATCATTTATAGCTAATTTTGTAATAAATTTCTCAATATAAATATACTTGTTAATTATGGTATTAATATTCAAAATTAACAAAAATTAAATTATAATAAAAATGTGATGGTTATCACTTTTGTTTACTCCTTGTGCTAAAGATAAGATTGTGTTCCCGATCTTATCTTTTTTCTTTGTAGATTTTTGATACAAAAAAAGGAATCCTTATAATAAGGATTCTGCAACAGGAAATAACAAAAATATAAATAATAAAAAGAATTACTTATATTATATCGTATATATTAATAGAATAATATTGAGAAACATTTACATAGATCCGTTAAGTATTACATAGTTTAAGTTAAGCTAATTTCAAAAATTGATATACTAGGCATACAACTAGTATTTTGGAAAAAAACCACGCTAAGCAAAAATACAATAAGCTGCCCATATAGACAGCTCATTTACATAATTATCGTTATCGGCAATCAAAAATATTCTAGTTCTATCATGTTGCCTTCAAAATTTAGCTAATGACTTGTAATTTTCTTAAATAGAGGTAATACCAGTAAACCCACATATAAGGGATGATATAGGAGAAAAATGTCCAAATAATATTCCATCCGTTACCATATACGATTTTCCCACTTAAAACTAATGTCATTTCAAGAAGAGTAGTAAATAGCGATATAAAAAAGACCATCAAGTAAGGTCTTTTGGTCTTCTTTATAAAGAATATCAAGTAACTTGCCAAAATCGGATAAATTCCTATATTAAAAGGTAAGCCAGACATAGTTTTTTGATCAAGGAAAGGAGCAATTCTCCAAAAACCACAATAAAGGCCGAATTCATTTACGACAAAAGCAACGACACAACAAAATGAGCCAATTAGAGGTATAATTTTTCTTTCTTTTTTGTAAAGGTGAAAAATTCCAACAGTCCAAGGTAATACAAATGCAATTAGAATATTAAATAGCATTTTTACTCTACCTTCCTTTCTCTATAACCATCTTCACCTTACTCCTTATAATTTAAACTAAAAAAGTTTTCCAAACCAACACAATATGATAATTACAATCAACTAAGTTATGATTTAATTATAAGACTACTTAACTCTTATTTTGTTTTCAAAAATATATCCCATATACAAATCTAATTTACATAACCCCACTTATCGGTATTCAATGTATCTAGAAAAAAACCCTTCAGTTTACTTGGCTGAAGGGGTCTCGTATTTTACATAATTACCGTTATTGGAAGTTATTTAGAGTAACAATCTAAAAAAAGCATTAATTAATTTGTAGGACGTTCCAATCTTCTCTTAGTAAGCCAAACACATGTATGTCATGGAATTTGCCAAATCTAAAAATTTCATTTCGTAAAGTACCTTCTTTTACAAAGTGACATTTTTCATATGAACGAATTGCATTAGTATTGAAACTAAACACTTGCAATTTAATTTTATTAATGTGAATGTAATTAAAAATAAACGATATTAAAGTGTTCATAGCGTCTGTACCAAAGCCTTTATTTTGCCATTGTGTTCCGATAGAAATGCCGACAAAACAAGTGCTGTTTTTCCAATTGATTGCGAAAATACCACATGATCCAATCAGTTCATTTGATCCCTTATCAAAAATACCCCAAAAAAACTCTTCTTTTTTGCTACTAATACCATTGAAAAAAGTTGTATTGTCTTCCAATGTCGTTGGAAATGGAATATCATCGTTTGCAAGTAATAACGTACTTTTTTCATTTTCCATTTGAGCAAAGTACTCAAGGTGGTTTTGTTCCATTTGTTTTAATATAACCGTTTGACCTGTTAAAAAGTGATTAAAAAATTGTTCCATGTTATTCTCCCTTTTATTAAGGGGTGTAGTCAGAGGTACGCCCCCTTAGATTTTTTGCTGATTAAACAAAACATCTACTGCAATCGTCACAAACATATGCACAACTCCTTTTATTTAATACTTTAAATATACCTTATAAATATATGTTTGAAAATATTGACTAATTTCAATGATTCGCATTAAGGAATCAAAGTTCTTTTTTTATATCCTATACATGCTCGGTTGACATAACGTCCCATTATCGGTAGAAAGGAAAAAAGCGGACCCTTACTCTCATAGGGAATCCGCCTTTTTTTGTTCTATGGATCTATTCAATTTTTTATATATTCCTATCTTGGCGCGGTTTTAGGGTTCTCGTTTGTTACTGAATTAGTCGAAAAACTGTATGAAATCTTGCATGCTCTTAGCGTAGTTTTTTTCCGAAATGTTAGCGGTAGCCCTAATAACATTTACTATCCGTCAATCCGAAGAACAAAAAGAACTTGTAGGAATCACTACAAGTTCTTTTCAGACAATGTATAAAAGGTGAATCAAACTATCTCATTACTCGTAACGGGGAAACCATCTTACATATGGCTTGATGTTATTATATAACAAATATTAACATCTATAGATTTTATTTTTGAAAATTATGTGAATTAAGAAAACAGAATGATTTATCATTTTCTCTTCCTAAAAAATCCATTTAGTTATTTCGCATAAATAACTTTAAATTAATATCTACATCATAATTAATTAGTGAAAATATAAGTATAGGTGAATAGAGAAGAATGTAGCATTCTTACAGAAAGACCTATATTTATATTTAGGATTAATTAACTATAAGAAAATGAATTTCATGTTATCACTAAATATAATTCTTAAAAACATGTAAAGCACTGACATTCTGACCATGTATTTTTGAAAGGGTTTGGAATTATATATTTTTCACAAAAAACAAGATATAATTATTATTGAAGAGCAATTTGTAAGTCCCATTGAAATATGTGGTAAATTTACATGGGATATGAAATGCATATTCGAAAAGAGATAATGCACTTAAAAAAGTGTTCTTATCTCTTTTTTACTTATATAATGAAGAAATCAATTGTTTAAAAAATTTTGGCCATAAATCAATGTATTGAGGTACGGGATTCAATTTTCCATTTTGTTAAATTTCATGTTTATTATATAAATTTTATATAACAAAGAAAAAGCACCCGTTTTGGATGCTTTTAAATCTTTTCTATAATATAAACTAATGTCTTTTTTGATGGTGCATGATAAGAGTAACCTTGATTATTATGAACATATATTTCGTATTTACCCATCACTTTAAATCTTTCAGTTTCAGATTCACCGAACTTTGTTACAGAGTCGCATAAAATAGTTAAATCTATTCTATTATTGCATAATAAATTAGAAATTTGTTTTTCGGTATATATTTCCCCAACCGCTAATTCTTTCAACATCTCTCCATATTGCATAATTTCTCCACCTTCCCAATCTATTCATTCAACAGAAAACATAATTATCCTTTTATTCAGATGAACAAAAAGCCATCGCCGAAGTGACGGCACTAAAGAGGATGGGAGAAACAAAGAATCTTCCTAGTTCCTTTTCTAATCGTTCTAACGCATCGACACACTCATTAGCTACGGTAGTTAATTCCTTAATGTTTTCGTTATCTTCTTTTTTATCTATATCAACTTTCACTGAAACTACATTCCATATCATTTCGAGAAAATTGTACGCTAAGAAGTTTATTAAGGCTGGAATCACTTAACAGGCGTTTATAAATGTTTGCGTTCATAGTTATAGGGGTACGGAAACGATTCTGGGTATGAAGGGCGACTCTGTAAAAATATTCAAATAAATACAATGAAAACCGTAAAAATAAATTATTTCTACGGTTTTATGTTTACCTAAGGCCTTTTTAATTATTTTACAACAATGAAAAACTCACCTGGCATTTCTTTTTGTGCATCTTGGAATATATTTAACATTAATTCTGCATATGTACCCAAGTTTTTTTTACTATCTTCAAAGAATTCCCATTCAATTTTTACAGGACCTATAAATCCCGTTAAACAATCCCACAATGCACTAGCATTTTTCCCATAAAAATCAGGGAAATCTAACCTTTCTTTTAATATTTCATGGAATACTTTTTGATTTGTAAACATCCGTCCATCTAATTTTACTATTTTCATACATGTACCACTCCTTATTTTATTTCAGTGAATGTTTCGTAATGATCCCCCTAATGAAATAACGTATCTAACTATTTGGGTTCACTTCATATCGATGTGCCCCAAATAGCTGACATCCTACATCAAACGAAATACCAAAATATACCTTTAAAATGATATAATAAAATACAGAATACTATACATAAAACTACAGGAGGCTATTAATGGATAAAATTTTTGATCATATGAAAACAAGGTTCATTTTTATGTGGGCTATTATCTCTTTTGTAATAATGATGTTTATTTTGCCGTTATTATTCAAAGAAATTCCTAAAGATGTAAAGCTAAATATTGCTCTTATTATTTCAATTTATGCTATCCCTATGTTTTGGATTGGTTTTAAATTTAAAAAATATAATATCTCGTTTAAAACTTACTTGTCAAAACCATCTTCCTTTTCTTTTAGAAAAATCTTTGCATCAGCAATTATGACTATGCTTTTCGGGTTAGGTATGTTATTGCTAATCGTAATGGTATTTTCATTAATACCAAAGAGCACTTCGCTAGAGGATACCAACGAAATAGTTAAAACACAAAGCATGTGGTTTGTTTTAATGAAAGCTATAACTCTTTCTTTCATCGCTCCTATCTGTGAAGAAATTTTGTTCAGAGGCTTTATTCTTAGTCGTTTTACGTATAAATTCGGAATAAAAAAGGCAGTTATATTCTCTTCCATCTGCTTCGGTGTTTTACATCTAAACAATGTATTTGGAACCACAATATTTGGGATTATTTCTTGTTTAATGTACTTGAAAACTAAAAGTTTATTCCCTTCTATAATAGCTCACATGGTTAATAATATAATTGTAGCTTCAAGAGATATCTTTTCTGCTTTAAAGTCTACAACTACAAGCACACCTTCAGCACAACCTGAATTAACTATCATTCTTTTAATGTCTATTGTGCTAATAACAATTGGATTAATGTGGATTATTCCTTTTATTAGAAGACATTCTGAACTATTAAGATATGATAGTTTACCGCCTTTAAAGTACACCACAACCTAATTAAAATTGTTATGATGTATAAAAATAGTAATAGAAGTTTTTGAGTAGTAAACGTAATCATTTGTAGTACAGAAAAGGATAGATAAGGCTAAAATGCCTTTATCTATCCTTTTCTCTCACATATTATGTGAAGGTTTTTTTTGTTTTGGGCTTGATCTGTTTTCTTAAGTTGATGGATGTGTATGGTGAGGCCTGATAGAGACATAGAACCTACACAGTGTTTTCGATTCTAGATTAGGGTGGTAACAAATCACATTTAGAATCTAATGGTATAAAGGTTATCATACCAAATGATCCTGAAAGAGATGTTGTAAACAAGATTATTTATGAGGAGAATCAATTTGAACAAAAAAATTATAAATTTTTCTGTATATTGTACTTTGAATGTCTTTATGTATCTAATGGCATATTTCTTTGCCATAAAACCTGCTATTATTACAGCAACAACTGTGGACTATAATAGGATGAAATTTTTAACTATACTATTTGTACTTACAGTAATTTCAATCCTATATGGCTTTATAATGAAAAACAATTGTAAATTACAAAAGGGAGTGCTTACAAATGGAATATAAACCTTTGATAATGGGTTACTTGCATACTTGGTCTAAGGGATTCTTTGGTGGATATGAACAAGGTTCAGCTGCAGCGTTAGATTTAACAGATGTACCGAAGGAATATAATGTGATTGTAGTGTCCGATATGAGATGTTCAGGTAGAGGTATAGAAATACCTACCTTTAGACCTTATGATAAATCAGATAAAGAATTTCGTGAGCAAGTAGACCAGTTAGCTTTAGAGGGACGTCAGGTACTTCTTAATCTTGGAGGTGCAGATGCCCGTATTGAATTACGTAAAGGAATGGAAAAGTACTTAGCTGATGAGATTATTAGATTAGAAAAACTCTACGGATTTAGTGGTATTTGTATAGGTTTAAATCAAAGTACTTATGAGGCAGGTAATAATTGTACCGTTATTCCAGCAGCTTTGAAAAATGTAAAAGATTTCTACAAAAATGAAGGTAAACACTTTTTAATTGCTTTAGCTCCTGAGTTTCCTTACTTGCGTGATAATGATAAATACCTTCCTTACCTTGTAGGACTAGAAGGTTATTATGATTTGGTTTGTCCCCAATTTTATAATCAGGGTGGCGAGGGCCTATGGGTTGATGAAGTTAGTGCTTGGCTCGCACAAAATGATGATGAACGAAAAGAAGATTTTCTATATTATGTGATGGATGCTATAGCAAGTGGTACAAAAGGGTTTATTAAACTTCCTCATGATAAGTTAATAATGGGTCTTCCTGCTAACGGTGACGCTGCTGCTACAGGATATGTTACTGATCCATCCGCTGTCTTGAATGCTATGGAAAGGTTAAAGCAAAGCGGAAACGCTATTCGTGGTCTGGCGGCATGGTCAATAAATTGGGATGCTGGTCAAGATAAGAATGGTCAATCATATTCTTATGAATTTATTAAACGATATAAAGATATTGCTACACGAGTCTAACTAATCGACTTTTATTAAACTAGCTGAATTAAAATGATTTTTTAAAGAGCCTTTTCTTATATAAGGGGTCACTATATCATTTCGGGAAAAATGTACGTTTAGAAATAATTTGGACATAAATTAACCAAATACGCTGCTTTTTTATTTTGCATAGAAAAAGGAACCAATAAAGGCTCCTTAGTTTGATTCTGAAGTTTTGTAGTTTTTCTTGATGATATTCTTTATATCGATGATAAAGGATATCAGAAATATCACAACCAGAACAACATTTATCCAGTAATATGTATTTCCTATTGTAAATTTATTATAAAAAGATTGGACATTATACAATATCAGCATTGCTGTTAAGAAAGCGGAGCATGCTAACGCACCAAAACTTTTCATAATGGTCACCTCAATTCTTAAATTTATGACTTTCAATTACAATTATACATTTAAATAAAAGGATTTACAAAAGGTTTAAGATATATAAGGGATCACTATATCACTCTGGGAAAATTGTAGGCTAAGGCCTACAAACCCTTATCATTACAAGCTGAATACATGTTCAAAAAGATAAAAACCTAAGTTTAATTGAACATTGATTTGTTTACACACTTTATGAACATGGTTATAACTAGAAAACGTTGATATTATTGAGTTTTATTTTCTGTTCATAAACATAAAATTTTCTGTACACAGGCTAAACATTTCTGTGAAATTATTGTAATATTTGTAATGATAAGTTAGAAAAATAGAAATTAACCTTTAATTCTAACAGTATTTTTAAACGTATGATGAGTTTTTAAGAAAGAGTAAACCAATTGCCTTTAACGTGATATAAAAGAAAAAATTAGGACCTTTATGTGTGTTAAATGACTATAAATAGCAATGTTTAGGGTATTCAAGTTCATTGCAATTTAAAGTGATTTTAACACCGGTGAAACAACAATGTTTAGAATTATTAGTACAATTAAAGTATAAAATTTAATTGTAAAGAAGGGATCATTTTGAGAGAAACAATTAGTAGTTATGAAGATTTATTAGAGATGTTAGATTCATTATTACGTGAACCAAATCAGTTTTGGGATGATTTTTATTCTAATCGTGAAAAAGGAATCCCCTTTTTTGCTAATAAACCAGATGAGAATTTAGTGAAATATTTTGAGGGAAAATTACTTAATCCAGGAAAAGTCCTGGAACTCGGATGTGGTCCAGGCAGGAATGCAATTTACTTTGCTAAAAAAGGATGTTTAGTTGATGCAGTAGATTTATCGCAAGAATCAATTCAATGGGCAACAGAACGAGCGAAAGAGCAAAATGTAAATGTAAATTTTATTTACGACAATATTTTTGACTTACAAATTGAAGAGGGGGCATATGATATTGTGTATGATTCAGGATGTTTTCATCACATTGCCCCACACAGAAGAATGAGTTATATAAATTTGGTAAAAAAAGCTTTAAAACCAAAGGGGCATTTTGCAATCACTTGCTTTGTTCAAGGTGGAGAATTAGGTGGAGCAGACATAACAGATTGGGAAGTATACAGATTACGAAGTCTTAAAGGAGGACTAGGCTTTACAGATGAAAAGCTAAGAACCATTTTTAAAGACTTCTCTGAAATAGAAATACGTAAGATGAAAGAAATTGAACAATCAAATGAAGTATTTGGTGTGCCTGCGCTATGGACAGCTTTATTTATGAAAGAGTCTACTAAACAATGAAAAAAGATGTATTACTATAAGTAAATTATATTATTTATTTTCACTAGCAAAGATTACATAAAAAAATAGCCGATTCCTTAACGTACAGGGAATCGGCTATTTTTTGTCTGAAATGTGTCTAAACGTACAATTTTCCCGAAATGATAAGATGACCCCTACTACACAACTAGCTCTTTAATGGTGTTAAGTATCCCTTCTGAATAAGAACCTATGGTTAAACGTCCATGTCCATTTTTTGCCTCACTTGTAGCATTCTCAAGTAAATAACCGAATTTTACAGCCTGTAACATTTTTAAGTCATTACCACTATCACCGAAGGCGATTGCATTTTGTCGGTCTATCTTAAATTTTGCTAATATATATCTCACAATCTCGTCTTTTCCAGTCCCTAAAGGGATAAAATCAATATCATATGCATTCTCTGGGTCTCCAGCCAAAGGATTACATTGATTGATGTTTATACTAATTTTAAAATCACTAGCAACTTGTCTAATATGGTTAAGGTTTAATTGATCGTCCTCTTCATTCTTGCAGAAATAGTAGTAATTGCTTTTGTATTTTGATGCACCCATCTGTGATTGGCTATCTAAAGCAATATTTTTAGAAGCTAACAAATCAACTATCTCTTTTATTTTATCGGGATGGTAATTGCCATTATCAAACCTGCTAAGCCATTCTTCATCAATTTCACCTTGTTTTAACTTGTTGAAATAATGAATTTCTGTTCCCAAATCACTTGCAATAAAATGAGGAAGATACTGAAATCCACCCCTCTTCATTTTTTCAAGAACAGCCTCAATGTCACTACCCGTTACCAAGCCAAAAAGTAAACCAGAAACCCTACTTTTTTCTACGATAGTCTGTTCTAATGCTTGTATTTGACTTTTTCGTTCGGTGGTTAATTGGTGAGGAAAGTACGTTTCATCAAAATCACTAAATACAATGTATTTAGGATTTGGTATTTCTGGTAAAGTTCTAAAAAGATTGTAGTCCATAGAGTAACCTCCATAAATTCTTCTCTCATTCACCTTCATCTTACCATAAATATCCAATCGCTTGTATAACTAAACTGCCAGTTAATTGAACAAGAAACAATGAATATCCTATACATGCTCGGTTAACATAACGTCTCATTATCAGAAGTGCGAAAAGCTAGTATTTTACTAGATTTTTTAATCAGTAAAAAGTCATATGCTTTTTATCTTCTTTATAATATTGTAAACGATCTTGTAAAGTACCAGTATGAAACTCAAACTTGTGACCATCTGGATCTGTAAAATAAATAGACCGTTTATCTCGGTCATCTCTTTCTCGTCCAGGTAAGATATTAACATGATTTTGAATTAATATTTCTTTTAAAGAATCAAACTCATTATTTGTTACAGTGAAAGCTATATGTGTGTAAGAGCACTGAATTTCGTTTCTTGGTATACTTTCTTCCACATTTAGAGCAATCCATAAACCATTTAAATCAAAATAAGCTAACTTTCTACCTTTTACTAATAATTTCGCTTGAAGTATAGTTTGATAAAAATCAATAGCTTTCTCTAGATTTGCAACTGAAAAACAAATGTGGTTAATACTTTGTATCATGTTCCATTCTCCTTGTTAATTGATTAAGTTATATATCCCATTATAAGTAAAAAGACGTTTTTCTACTAGGAGTACAGACCTATCACCAGCTAGCTAGGGAAAGCAAATACTCCAAGACGAGAAGATTAACATCCCAAGATTAAGATGTACATTTTTTTGTTTTTGGGAGATAGCAAAGAGGGATTTTTTATATGCACTTTACTATACCGAACTAGATTTCGGTATAGTTTTTATTTGCAATTCATTGTGTCTTCTTTACCAAACAGGTATAAAAATCAATATTATGAAAGTAAACTACTGGGTAAAAGTTTACATTCGGATTTTGAATCATTTATAGCTAATTTTGTAATAAATTTCTCAATATTGATATAGATGTTAAATATGGGTTTATATCGAAAATTAACAAAAAATATAATATCATAAAAATTAAGATGGTTTGTGTCACTTGTT
>NZ_JAEHBK010000045.1:0-21803 GCF_016483685.1 Bacillus cereus group sp. N8
AATAAATTAGAGTTCGATAGAACTCTTTACTTAGGAATCCCCCTCTTCTAAACGAAGTGAAAGTGGGGGTAGTTCAACTACGGGACAAAAAAAGATATATTAAATAAAATAATCAAACTTTTTTAAAAAAAATGAATGTGGGTAAAATGCCAAAGAGCTAAATTTTGATCAGACTTTTTTCAAAATTTAGCTCTTGTTTTTTGCTGAAAAAACAATACGTCACACAAGGTTTTGATCAAACTTTTTTTAACACCTACACCTTGTTCCATGCCGCCTGGCGAATTCAAACGGCAAGCCGCTATTCGCCCTAGATCTATCACCCCTGCCACAGCGCGGGCTTTGTCACCATGAACCATAACATCGCCATTAAAAGAACAATGTAAATCCAAACAGAACGCCGCAACAATTGAATCAAGGCGTTCTTGTCTTGGCCCGTTTCGCTGAATTTCCGAATGGTCGGAGAAAAGGCGCGGGCCAGGAAAAATATTGAACTCGCCATGAGAATAAGGGTCATCACAATCCAAGGGGTCTTCCAAGTCCAAGGGCCCGCCAGTACAAGCAGAACCCCGGATGCAACCAGCACATGCCCGGCATGCTTGGCCAGCCTGACCGAAAATCGGAATACATCCAGATAAGCCTGCTGTGTTCGGGCCTCTGTAGCCCGCAATTTTTTGATGAGCGGAAGCAATACAAAAAACGGGCCGATGGATAAGATTACACTAAAAATATGTATATACAGAAGCAGTCGATATAACATGTCCATCCTTATATCACATTAACCTTCGATGAGACGGAACTCATGAACCCAAACTCTCATATTTGGCAGCCACGGCATGCCAGGGTGAAGAGACAGGATAGATTGCTTATATTCCTCCACATTCGCATAGCCTTCTTGACGGGCATGCTCATCAGTCAATTCGCCAAGTGACTGCGAATAGACCTTCTCCACAACATACCGGTGACCTTGAAGCTCCATCACTTCCCCGACATCCGCATATCTCCCGTTGCGGCGAGTAGCCGTTTTCTGTCCTGCAAGTACTTTTTCAATGTCCTCCTGAATCGTGATGAGACGTTCAATCGTACATGTTTTTGGCGGTAAAGCGTTCGTTTCATTTTGGTTTGTCATCTGGGTCACTCTCCTTTTTTCATTTAAGCATAAGCCCACTTTATCATATAAAAAAATTATTCTATATAGCAAGTTTCTACTTAATAGGGATAACAAACTTTTGATGTTATCCCCTTAAGGTAGACAGTGTAAAAAGTTATTTAAATGGTGAGGGTAGCCAATCAGCTATAGCGAAAAAATATAAGCTTAGAAGTAGAACACAGTTAATGAATTGGGTCCGGAAATATCAAAAAACAGGTGATATTTCAGACTTGGGGGGCAAAATGGTTGTAATAACGGCTTAAAGAAGAATGTATTTATTCCATGCCGTGTATGTAGAATCCCTGAGTGAATCAGGGTAAGGATGGTGTTTCATTTTTTCTTGTATTAAGTTAAATTATTGTAAAATTATTATTTTACAGACTACTAAAAATAGTATAATGAATATAATCATATTTTAGAAAGAAGGTATTCCCTTGAAGAAGATTCACGTTATTCATGAAAACACAGAGTGGACAAGACATCTAACAAGAAGATTAGAAGAACTCAATCTTCCTTATGAAGAATGGCATTTGGACAAAGGGAATGTTGATCTTTCGTCTGTTCCACCGCAGGGCGTATTTTATAACCGTATGAGCGCTTCTTCTCACACAAGAAATCACCGCTTTGCACCAGAGTTTACGGGTGCGGTCCTTGCTTGGTTAGAGAGGCATAACCAAAAAGTGTTCAACGGAAGCAGAGCATTGCAGCTTGAAGTAAGTAAAGTCGCGCAATATATGGCACTGAATGAAGAAGGAATCCGGACACCTAAGACAATTGCAGCTGTTGGTAAGGAGCATATTATAGAAGCGGCAACGCAATTTGAAGGACGTCTATTCATTACGAAGCATAACCGTGCTGGAAAAGGACTAGGTGTTCAACTGTTTCAGTCTGTTGCTTCTTTACAAGAATACGTAGAAAGTGCAGCATTTGAAGAGCCAGTAGATGGTATTACATTAATTCAAGAATACATTCAATCTCCTGAGCCTTACATTACACGATGTGAGTTTGTAGGCGGGAAATTTGTATATGCAGTTCAAGTCGATACGTCTAAAGGCTTTGAATTGTGCCCAGCTGATGCTTGTCAAATTGGAGATTTGTTCTGTCCTGTTGGAGAGAAAGCCCCGGAAAAAACGAAGTTTCAAATTATTGAGGGCTTTGATGACCCAATTATTCAAAAATATGAGGCTGTTTTGGCTGCAAATGATATCGCCATCGCGGGCATTGAGTTTATTCGAAATGCCGATGGTGAAATTTTCACTTATGACATTAATACAAACACAAACTACAATGCTGACGCTGAAGCAGTTGTTGGAAAATACGGTATGCTAGAGATTGCGAAGTTTCTTGGTAGTGAATTAGAGAAAATATAATAGATAGGGAGAAAGCTGCTGATGAAGCAGCTTTTTTTGTAAGTTCAATTTGCGCTCAAATTGTTAATTTTATATTTAAAAATAAATAAAGGAAGCGCCATACATGCCTATCGACTTAAGATATGGATATGAAATAAAGACACGATGTTTATAAGAAAGATGCGATGCTATATCTTTTCAATTAAAGAATTCTAAATGTGCTTTGATCAAACTTTTTTATGAAGATTGAACATCCATTCACAAAGAAAGACTCTATTTTCATCAATCTTTTTTCAAAATGGAGTCTTTTTGTGTAACACAGAATGTGGATTTGTAAGAGGTTTTTAATCAAACTTTATCTCAAATCAATTATATCCATAAATTTAAGGAAAATTCTGTTATAAGATGCATCAGTGCAAGTTATTAAATTCTTTATCGGATTTATGTCAGTTACAGTCACATATCTAGTAAGCAAATGACCATCTCTATAATAAGTAATCAATATCTTCTCTTCAGAAAGAAATGAACATAGTAACTTGTTTTCAATAATTTCTTGTTCGTCTTGGGTTAATGTAGGGCGCTCCACTTTTGTTTGTTTTTTAACAATCTTACCAATACCGATGAATTTCTTAGGTATCGAAGCGAATGGAGTCGGCTTAATCATTCCTATTTCTTTTGGTATATGTGTATAGTTCATGCTGTATCTCCCCCTAATTACTATTAATAACCGTATCATTGTATCATACTTTAAATATATTAGGATTATTTATGTAATTATAAAATAAATATTTAGAGGTTTTTAGCTCCTTATTAAATCAAACCAATTTAACTAAGAATGATTTATATATATAATAGGAGAAATTACTGTGGAGTCCCTTTGTAGGTAAGTGTGTTGTTGCTGGTTCTGTTGATACAGGATAAGGATTTATAATTGATGCGAAGATAAGTGTAAATGGTTCGTATCAATATAAAGTGCATAATAGTCATTGGCAAGTGTTCTATATTACGGCTAGTAATACGTATGTGAATGTGCGTTAATTCAACGGAAAAGGTCGCCTATTACGGGCAGTCTTTTTCGTGCTGTATGTAACATTATTTACTTGTTATTTTTTTCGATTGTCAATTTCGTGTGCTCATTTAACCAAATATCTATTAGATCTCGTAATGTAATAGTTTCTATTTCAAGAGGGATTTCATCTTCATCATACTTATTAAATATAGAAGTTCTATCTTTTCGAACATCTGCTCCAAAAATATTCGCACTTATTTTTTCATAATCACTTTTTTCGTTTAAAACTTTATCTACAGTTTCTGCTATCCAATCACCGAATTCAGATACCTCTACATTAAAAAAAGCTTCTAAAATATCGAATTTCTTTGGTAATCTAATAACTAAACTACCTGTACTAAGTAATTCAAATTTGTAATCCATATTATTTTCTCCTTCAAAAATTAAATTATCGACCTTGTCTTGGAAATGCAGAAATAATTTTAACATTTCAATTAAACTGGTGTAATGGTACGGCAAACAAGTCATTGTCGTATCGAAAACATTTGCTTCAAGCCAATTATGTTCTTGTTGTGGATATCAAAACAAAGACGTTAAAAATCTAAACCTACGTAAATGGGACTGCCCTTCTTGTCGTACACACCATGATAGGGATATTAACGCAAGTATCAATCTAAAGAATGAAGCGATAAGGCTTCTAACCGCAAGGACTGTGGAGATAGCCTAATAAATTAGAGTTCGATAGAACTCTTTACTTAGGAATCCCCCCTCTTCTAAACGAAGTGAAAGTGGGGGTAGTTCAATAAACTCAGATTGTGTCCCCATTCCTGATTCACCAAACCATGGCGCAATTGTTCCGCCCATAGCGTCTACAGGTTTAATCAATTCATAAACATTATACGGCTTTTTATTTGCTCCAGGAGCTAGTTCTCTTTGTTCATAAGGTATACCTTTAGTTGAAAAAAATGTCCCACCTTCTTACCCGTATCTATCAACTCGTTTACATTGTAAATACAAAAGTGAATCCTATGTGTATGTGAAAAAGCCCACTCATAAGAGCCGGCTTTTTCACATAGATATGTTTAATTTGAAAATTTATTATTCAAATAGTTTATCTATTAAATTTTGAATTTCACGCTTTCTTTTGTCGGTTTCTTTCTTATCAATGGTATACTTATCATCCTCAATAATAAGAACGTCACCTTCTTTTGCAGAAGATGGGAGTTTGGATCTTGGCACATCAATTGTTATGCTTTTCATTTCAATAACTGCCAATTCTCCTTCAAAACGGTCAATAATTCCTTTTTGCATAATTATCTCTCCGTTCTAACAGAAATATTTGAACCATCACTATCAATAACTACAGTTCCATTTAAATCTGTTCTATACACCTTAACAGACATTAAAGATAACTTTGCTAAAGTTTCTTGTGTAGGATGTCCATATCTGTTACCTGCACCGGCGCTAATAACAGCGATGTTTGGTTTGACTGCATCTAAAAATGGCTGAGAAGAAGAAGTCTTACTTCCATGGTGACCAGGTTTTAATACATCTGATTTTAAGTTTGACCCATGCGCTGCAACCATATCTTTTTCGCTTTTCGCTTCAGCATCGCCAGTAAATAAGAATGATTTGCTGCCGTGCGTTATTTTTAATACAGCGCTCCATTCGTTTAAGTCGTCACCATATTCTTTAACAGGAGCTAGGAATTGTGAGTTTAAACCGTTTATGGGTAAATTCAGGCCAGACTTTGCTTCTTTAATTGTTAATCCTTTGTCGGCTACTGCAGTTAAAAAGTCTTTAAATGTATCGGTTGTATGACTTACTTTAGGTGCATAAACATTTTTTACATTCATGGAATAAAGTACTTCATCTAAGCCGCCTACATGATCGGCATCAGGGTGCGTAGCAATCATATAATCAATGGTTTGGAATCCTAGTCCCTTTAGATAATTTGCGACTACCTTACCTTTGCCGTTGTTACCTCCGTCAATGAGGATAGTTTCTCCACTTGGAGACTTTATAAACGTTGCATCACCCTGTCCTACATCAATATAATGAACTTCTAAGTTGCCTTTAGGTTGAGGAAGAGTTGGACGGAAGCTTGGTTCTAATACGCGAGCTAAGAATGCAGCGAATTGCTCACGAGTTACTTTTAAGTCTGGACCGAATGTACCATCAGGAAATCCAGCAGTAATATTATTTTGAGCTAAAGTTTTGATATATTGATAACCCCAATGACTAGCTGGAACATCAGGGAAGTTTACGTCAGTACCTGTAGGTTTTAAATTAAATGTTTTGACGAGTACGACAGCCATTTCTGCACGAGTTAACGAACGATCAGGGAAGTAGTTTTTTTCACGTTGTACAATGTTATAATGCGCTAACTTATGTACAGAATCATAGTAATAAATACCCTTGGTTACATCTGAAAAAATATGAGTATAGCTAGCTGGCTTTTCTAAATTTAACGATAAATCTAACATTAATGCCATTTGTCCACGAGTTACATTGTCACTAGGATTAAAATATCCCTCCGGAGTACCATTAATAATGCCTTTTTCCGCTAAATAGTTAATTTCTTTATATGCCCAATGATTAGATGGGACATCAGGGAAAGATTTAGCACTTGCAAGATTAGGGATAAATAATGAAACAATCATTACAAATACCGCTAGTAATAAGCTAAACTTTTTCAAAAATATCGCCTCACTTTATATATTTTTTTAACCTATTTAACTTTAGCATTTCTTACAAATATTTCAAAGATTAATAGATCATTATGTAATATTTATTTTATCATTTTAGCCAAGAAGACTCCTGGTTCTGGTGCAAAAACTTAAGGACAACTGCAATGAATCTATAAATCTTGGACATACTGTTACTATTACTTTAGAAAGGGTGCGTGATTGGTATGGAAAAGGAAAATGTATTCAAATGGAGGCATTATTAGCCTGATATTATTTTGTTAACGGTAAGATGGTACCTACGGTACAACCTCAGTTTTCGTGATTTGGTGGAAATACTAGAAGAACGGGGTTTATCTATTTCTCATACAACGATTATGCCTTGGGTACACCAGTATGGTCCTGAATTGGACAAACGAATCCGACGTCACCTCAAACAAATGACTCTTGGAGAGTCGATGAAACATATATCAAAGTAAAAGGTCAATGGATGTACCTGTATCGTGCTGTTGATTCGAGAGGAAACACAATCGATTTTTGCCTAGGAAAAACAAGAGACCAGAAGACTGCAAAGCGCTTTTTCAAGAAAGCTTTGCGGTCTTTTCATGTTTCGCAGCCTCGTGTTATGACAGTCGATAAGAATCCAGCTTATCCTATAGCAATTGAACAGTTGAAAAAAGAGAAAAGCATACCTGATGGTATGCAACTTAGACAACAAAAATACTTGAATAACATAGTAGAACAAGATCATCGCTTTATAAAGAAGCGAATCCATTCTATGCTAGGGTTCAAATGTTTTGACACAGCTACATCCATTCTTTCTGGAGTAGAAGCTATGCATATGATTAAAAAAGAACAGATTGATTTACGGGACCAGTCTGTCCAAAACCAGAAAAAATTCATCCATCAATTGTTTGGACTGGTAGCATAAGATACGATTCCGTTAGGAATATATGCGCTTTATTCTCTTTTATTTTATTTTTGCACCAGAACCGTATTATTTATATATGGAATATTTTGTTTGTACGAAAGGGATAACTTGATGTTTTTACAAAAATATAGGGGTTTGATTCTAGGGATAGTTGGTGCTGTTATAGGGGGAATATCCTGGGTTTATCTTAAAGATTTAGATTATATATAGGGCGTGTCTTAAGTTGTTTTCTTTAACATTGATAATTATAGGATGGGTTATTGCCTGTAATTCGAACCATTTCTATAATGCTGGAGTTTCAACTAAAAGGCATCAAAAAATAAGTTTGATAAGTATTAATTTAACAAGTTAATACAAAATGTGCTAATATAGTGATAAAAAGGAGGTAAAAGGAAAGAAAAGGAAAGGAAAGGAATACATCTCCATATCTGCTTTCAATATTTGGATTAGGATTGTTTTTTTCAGTTAGACATGGTTTATTAATATTTTTAGAATATTGGAAAGATGAAGTGATTTTGTCAAATAACCTAATTTTATTTGCAATAGGAGTATTATTATTAATTATTTCAATGTTTTTTAATAAGCAATGTAGTAAAGCAAGACAAGTATAAATTTATCTAGAATCTAAAAATCTACTTGTTTTTTTATAAAAAATCCAGTTTCAAATCACATTGGAAATAAAAGTAAGTCTATGACCTGTTTTTACATATATCTCGGCTGTACCCCAGCATGATATAAAATATAGGAATTTGGTTATTTCATTTTATCATGAAAAAATGATGGAGGAAATTCTGGTGTATCTTATTAAAAAATGATCTTTTCTATGTATTTTTTTTGTTTTGCTTAAATGTAAATGACACTATTGTTTCATCCATCAGCGAAAAATACATAGGTTCTGGTGCAAAATTATTCTATAAAGTGATTATTATCCACCACCACATAGTAACAACTCCTTTCATTGCTTATTAAAAAATAATAATAAGAGAAAGGCAATTTTTTTGAATGTGTAGCGTAATAAGTGATTTTTATAAAAACACGACACATATTAGTCGGATAAGAATCATTCGGAAGGGCGAGATGTTTTATGGAGATCGGAGAACTTATTGATTATACGAGAAAACAAAAGGGACTAACTATTAAAGATGTTTGTGGTGATTTTGTTAGTAGATCTGTTTACAACAGATTTGTAAATAATCGTGCAGATACTAGTGTTACAAATCTAACTTATATGCTTTCTAGAATTAATGTATACTTTGATGAATTAAAAGCTTTTGATTACCCAAAGGATGTAAATGTAATCAGTCAGATTATGGGTGAAATAAGAAATGCTTTTATGAAGAAAGATGTAGAAGAGTTAATAAGGCTAGAAAGTCTTTGTAATCTAGTTAAAGGGCGAGATGGAATTAAGTATGAACATCTTTCGAGTTTATGTCAGTTGCTCATTGCTAGATTAAAAAATGAAACTCTTGAAACAAGAGAAACTAAAATTTATCAATATTTAATAAACATGCAGACATGGACTCGCTATGAACTAGTTTTATTCAACAACTGTATGTTTGCATTTACGCCTGAATTTATAGAAATCACCCTTGAAAAAGCACTTTTGGGAATCAATCATTACAAAGAATTTAGAGATGGAAAAAGTGAATGCTTTAGGATGTTAACAAATGCAATTATTTTCTTTATCCAGCACGATAGGATGAACCTTATATGGAAATATATGGATAAAATGAATTCATTTTCACTCGAAGAAGAAATGTTTTTTGAAAAAAACCTAAAATTAATGATTAATGGTATTTGGGAATGTTTGAGAGGAAATAAAAAAGGTGAAGAAATGCTAAAAAAAGCACAGTTGGTCTGTAAATATATAGGTGCTGATAATTATTACAAGATGAATGAAGAATTAATTGAATTTATAAAACAGAAGTACGAAATTAAAATTTCTACATAAGGTTTATATTTTTGGGGAGGTTGTAATTATTAAATTATGACCTTCCTTTTTCTATTTCATTTATTATTTTATGTTTATAATATTGTTCCTTCTTTCTGTGTGTCATATAAGACACGTGTGTATATAATGAGAGGCAAAGAAAGAAGCTCGCTTGGTCCAAGATTTAAAATAATTTTGAATTATATTATATTATCCGTAAGGATAGTTAGAAAACAAGGAGATGATATTATGGCAGGAGCTATTACGGTCACACCCGAACAACTAAAATCTCAGGCGAAAATATATCAAACGGCCTCTTCACAAATTGAAGACGCTATTCGTAAAGTGAATTCTATGAATTCAACGATTGCCCAAGAATGGCAGGGGGAAGCTTTTCGAGCTTACTTGGAGCAATACAAACAGCTTGAAGGTAATGTGAAACAAATGGAAAATTTATTACAAAGTATTCATATGCAGTTGACCAAATATGCAGATACAGTCGCAGACCGTGACCGTCAGGATGCAGGTTCGTTTGGCTTAAATTAAGTGTTTAAAAAAGGGGTCAGTGCAACTCATTGTGCTGACACCTTTTTTAATTTATCTGAAAGGAAGAAATGTATTTTGATAAAAAAATATCAGAGTTATTTTCCATTACTCATCATTATACTTGGTGGATTATTTCTTATTTTGACTTTCACTTATTTTGGTTTTAAAGATGATAATGTGTACCGGTCTACAAATCAAAAAGTATCCAAGGTTCAATATGTTTTAGTGAATGAAGATAAAGGGGCTGTTTTTGAGGGGAGGAAGTATGAACTAGGTGCAGACTTTGTTACTCTGATTAATCAAGATTCCAAAAAAAGTTGGCAGACGGTCAGTAGGAATATTGCTAATGCAGGAATTGAGAATGGTCAATTTGATGCAGAAATTATTATTCCTCAAGATTTCTCCGAACGTCTTTTGTCCCTTCAAAGTATAGCACCAGAAAAGGCGACCATTAATTATCGTGTACGTAAAGGGCAAAATGAGATATCCAATCAAGCCGTTCAAACACAAGTAAATGATATTTTGAAAGATTTCAATCAACGAGTTGTGCAGATGTATTTCTCAAGTATTGTAGGAAATTTATCAGAAGCCCAAATAAATGTTAATAAAATTGTTGGAGCAGAAACTGATGCTAAGAAATATCTGATGACAAATATTCAAGATCCATTTAAGGAGTTGTCGGGAGGATTTAATAATTTATCAAATGTTTCGAGTATTCTTGATGAAGATAATAAAGGTTTTCTCTCGGAACAACAAGCATTTGTATCATCCGTAAAAACTCTAATGGATGATAATAATAAGAGCTTAGAAGCAGGCAGTACCTCGACAAAAGAAGCCAAAAAATCAGTTAACGAAAATATCGATAAAACAAATGAAAAGTTAAAAGATTCCTTAAAGCAATTTGAGGATCAATTTAACCTACAGAAAACGCAATTAGAAAACCAACGGCAATCTGATTTATCGGGATATAAAGCAAAATATGATGGTTTGAACCAATCAATGTTTAAACAACTAGGAAACTTTTATACACCGGCAGCAGGTGAAGTGAATTCATCTGGGGTTTATACGGAATTCTTGCTAAACGCCAAGCTATTTCAAGAAACACAAACTGCTCGAATTGATGAACTAAAAGATGAAATTAAGCAATTGCAATCGCAAGTTGAAACTCTTAATGATTTAAGAAAACAGATTGCCCAAACTTATTATGGAAGTGCAGAAAAAAATCCGGATACAGCTTCTGAGGAGGATATTAAACAGGCGATTGTGAAACTAATGGCTGATTCAAAAGAAAATAAAGTTAATTTAGATAATCGTTATCGTCAAATGATAGAAGAAAGTCTACCACAAATTCCAGCAGACACTTTAGAAAATCTTTTACAAAAGTTAATTGCTGAGAATATTATAACTGATTCTCAATCTAAAAAATTCCAAGATGAGCTAACTATAGTTCGGCGTTATGCGAAAAATTTTGAAAAAGAAATAGGAAAGGAAGGAAACTTTTCCTATCTAGAAGCTAAGCCTGAACATAACGCTATAATTCCTATAAATAATAGGGAGGTCACTATATCTATTGATCCAACAAAAGATAATAGAATCTCTTTGAAGACAGACCATACAGAACAAGGAAGTTTAGGAATAAGAAATTTGACGGATCTTTTACCGGTGTTAAAAACAGAATTGGATCAAAAACTCAAATCATATGGGTATATTTCTGAGTGGAGTGAAGTTTCTAATCATGAATTCAGTATTTCATTGAAAAAGAACCCCACAGAACCAGAGAAACCAAAACCGCCGGTAGATCCGCCAACGGATCCAGAGAAACCAAAACCGCCGGTAGATCCGCCAACGGAACCAGAAAAGCCGAAACCGCCAGTAGATCCGCCAACGGAACCAGAGCCGAAACCGGAAACAGGATCGAAACCAGAAACAGAAAATGAGCCTAATAGGCCAACTTCTAAAGAAAAGGATCTTCCGCCGTTACCTTCAAGTTTTAGCTTAACGTTTAAGGCGGATTTTGATTGGACCTTGGATGAAGAAATGAAGAAAAAATCTTTTGTCTCTGTTGATTATTCATGGATTGTTAATGAGCAAACTCAAGTAAATGCCAGCTATGCAGAATATATAGATGTAAATAAGAATTTAATATCTGACTTACCTGAGTTATTGAAACAATTTCAAATGCTTGATAGCACTGCACAGCAAATTGTTACCTTATTTGGAAATCCAGAAGATTCCATATCTATTGATAGCTATGCAGATATGATTAACAAAATTGAAAATCAAGAGAAGACTCTCGAAGAGTTGGCAAATCCAAACTCTGTTTATCGTATGTATAACAATATCACAGGTGAACAAAAGATAGATGCTATTACAGAGAAAATTTATGAAGAATTTAAGAATAAAGGAAATCAACTCTATACAGATATTGAAGGCCAGATAAAAAATTTACAAGAAACAATTGGATCAACAACGGATAAAAATCATGATGGAACAAAAAATACGTTATATGGAACTTTAAATCTAATGACTGAACCTGAGAAGTTTCTGAATGAAGCAGAAAAGTTAAATAATTGGTTTGTGCAAGCCAATCAACAGATTAATGAAGCGTATCAATCATGGAAAGAAAATGAAAAAATCCAAGAAGAATCTGTAAAAAGTGCAGAAAATCAACATCCTGTAGAAAATCAACATCCTGCAGAAAATCAACATCCTGCAGAGAACGATACAATACCAATTTCTTCAGAAACAGATAGCTTAGTAAAAGAAATGGAAGATTTAGTTCAGAGTTCAAAGAACTCGGCTGAAAGTATAGAAAAATCTGCAGCGAAAGCTCATGACATTTCTCCAAAAATTCAGGAGTTGAAAGAAAATACAGATAATGTTCAAAAAAATGCAGATACTGTTTTGAATAATTTAAATACTTCAGTCACTCAAATTCAAAAGAATACAAGTAAAAATGAAAAATACTCAGAAGAGTTTAGCAAAGTGCTTTCTAATACCAAACGAGGTGGAGCAGATAATTATAAAGTATTCAATTTTCTATCAGCCCCAATTGCTACAAAAGGAAGTTTTGAAGCTACTCGCCAAACGTCTATTATTCCTTACTATATGACGCTTGTTGGAGCTGTTCTTTCAGTCATTACCGGCATTTCCTTATGTCGTACTATTCAACGTAGAGAAATTAAGAAAGATATGGTTTTTATTACACCTACAAGGGCATGGCTAAATGTTCCTAATGTTATGAAGGTAACAGGTGTCAGTCTAATTATCTCACTATTCTTTGCTGGAATAACTACTTTTAGTATTTTGAAAGTGTTTAATATCTCTTGGTTTAGTTACACGTTCCTAAATATTTTAGGTGGAACTTTATTAATAACAGGTTTTTCTCGTCAGTTTAAAAATATAACACTCTATGTTTGTGTTTCACTTTTAGGATTATATCTCATGTTAACACCATTATTAGGAATGCATACTCGTCCGGGTAGTATTGTCGATTTGCTTTATCGTTTTTCACCGCTTCAAAACATAGAAAATGGTTATACAGCACTAAGCAATGGTATTCATGTTGGATGGGAAAGTTACTTGTTATTGGTAATTATTATTGTTGTAGGAATTGGTACAAATTTCATTGCTTTTCCAGGTGTGAAAAAGTCAGAGAAAGCTGAACAAGAGCAATAGCTTATGTTGTTAGGAGAAAGGATGTACGAATTTGGAAAAAATGATAAAACCAAAATTTCTCGTTTTTTCTCTTCTAATTTCTTTTTGTGTGACAAATCTTTTTACTAGTTTTAGCAGTCTAGCTTACGCTGAAGATGGAAAACTAACGATTCATAACAACGTGATTTATGAAAAAGAAAATCATAAAAATAATTATTCTGTTACAGGGATAGAAGATTTGTTTTTAAAAGACAAAAACACAAAAAATAAGGAACTTGAGAAAGAAAATAGAAAGAGTACTTCAGGTATAAAAGAAAAATTATTTCTTACCGCTGAGAGTGTAGAAAAGAAACCACAGGATACAATTACCAAGCAGCTGTTTTCTAAAGACTACCAAGCTTCTAATGAAAATGAAGCAACTGTGGAAGATACCAATTATGAAATTCCTAGATGGACCTTCTGGATACTGTTAAGCATGGGTGTGATTGGAATATTAATTTTAGGCTGGTTATTAGGTAAAAGATTTTCAAACCTATTTATACGGAAAAAGGAGTAAACAATGGCAGAAAGAACAATGATTAATATCGAACTTCATGTTAATGAGCAAATACTTGATTTAACAATACCTAATCAGGTTTCTTCTAATAGATTGAAAGAACTATTGGTTGATTCATTATCTTTAGTAAATATAGAATTGCCCACTCATTTTTCATTGGAAGTAAAAAATAAGCCAATTCATTTAGATGAAAATGTTATATTGGCGAAATATCCATTGGCGGATGGTGATCAATTAGCCGTAAAAGAAATTATAGGGAGTTTGGAGGAACACTAGAGTATGGGGGAAATGAAAAATAGTTTGATAGTTATTAAAGAGGAAACTACATCTACTTTTATTAAAGTGCACTTAACAGCTAATCAATATTCTTTGTCAGGTGTAAAGCAATTCCAGTTATTTTTAAATAAAGCACCACACTTTTTGACTGGAAAGATAGAAGTGGCGAATGAAGAAAAGGTCATTATCACTTATGAAAAAGATGAATTATCTTTTTCGCTTGAACAATATGTTAAAAAATTAGATGCATTTGATCGCCTTCTTTTAGCACAAAAAGTAAATTTCTTAAAAGAATATCTTAACCAACCAGTAACGCCATTTATCCATCCTAAAAATATCTTTATTTTTGGGGAAGAGTTGTTTATTGGTCATCGTGGCGTAATAAATACCGTTATTCCTTATCTTTCAACAGAAGAAGTATATCTAAAACAATACAAGGCATTACTTCTTTATATTTTAAATCCAAAACTGGATTTTGAGAATCTTATTGATGGGGCCGGTGCAGTCCGAGATCCTTTTTCCGAAAAAATTCAAGAATCTTCTTCGTTTGAAGAGATAGACAAGTTACTAATGGAAACAGTTGCGATTCAAAAGGAAAAAAGAAATGCTACAAGTATACTGGTGAAAAGTAGAAATCACACTGTTTTTAAGTGGGGAACAATTATTCTTGGTCTTGCAACATTAGGTCTTTCAATAGGGGTAGGGATATATTCATTAAATATTGTACCTCAGCAAAAACGAATCATAAGTGCCGAATCAAAGTTTATTTCAAATAATTATTCAGATGTTCTAGATACTTTAAAGGAAGACAAACCAGAGAATCTTCCTAAAAGCGCACAATATGTGTTAGCAGTGAGCTCGATTCAACTAGATAGCTTGTCTAAAGAGCAGAAAGAATCTGTATTAGGGACTATCTCCCAAAAATCTAATGATAACTCATTACTTTATTGGATCTATATAGGAAAAGGAGACTTTGAAAAGGCCTTAAATATTGCTAAAAATATTGGAGATAATCAATATATTCTTCACGCCTATACAAAAGTTTATGATGTAACAAATGCAGATAACAAGATGAATGGTACGAAGAAACAAGAATTACTTTCGAAATATAAGGAAGAGATGGAAAAGTACATGAAGTTATTGGAGGGGAAGACGGATGATCAGAAACCTAAACAATAGATTATCTAGTGAAGGTGTACCAATTGATGATCAAATTGTAAATAAAGCGTCTGTACTCTATGATATTTTTTCATTTGGTCATATATTTTCGCATCACGAACTAACAATGTCAAAGCCATCAATTAAGATTGGTAACCATGAAATTTCTTTTGATGGCACGCATTTGTTCTTAGATCAAGATCCATGGACAGGTGATATGAAGGACGGAATTCTCGCGTTACCTCATGAAAAATTAGAGGTTTTAACAACTATCAAGCCGAAAACAAATTTTGTGATTTCTTCTTCAAAGGACTCAGGAATCACCATTCCGACTAAGGCTTTTGCTCTGGTCACATTTAATGAAAAGAATGAAACTTACCAGTTAAATCTGTTTTCAAATGGGGTGTTAGTTTACTTTAATGGAGAGAAAGTAGCTCGATTAGAAAAAGTTTTGTCTGTAGGGGATCAACTTGTTATTGATGGTGTGCTTATTGAATTGAGAGAAAAACAATTTAAGTTGTGTAAGATAACCAATGAATTTTCACTAAATTCTTGGGAGATTATTAACGAGATATTTATTCCAGAATACCCAAAAAATTTCCCTGAATTTAGACGTAGTCCAAGAATTCATTTACGAGAGCCTAAAGAAGAGATAGCAATTCAACCTCCAAGAGCTGAGGAAACTGATGGGAGAAGTGATCTATTGCGTACGATTGTTCCGCCATTGGCAATGGTTGTTTTAAGTGGTGCAACGAGCGTATTAAGTAATGGAAACCCTATTATGATGTTAAGCATGGGAGGAGTAAGTTTACTCACGGCAGGCTTCTCTGTTTCAAGTTATATTACGAATAAGAAAGAAGTAAAACAAAAGAATCTTAAGCGAAGTGAGTACTATGAAAAGTATCTTATTCAAAAGGAAAAAGAATTGTCGTTGCTCTCTCAAAAGCAATTTGAAGCTTTAACGTATAACTTCCCTGATATGGATTCATTGTCTTTGATGACAAAAGAATACAGTCCACGAATTTATGAAAAAACTATGACAAATGCTGATTTTATAAGTATTCGTTTGGGTCATGGAGAGATTCAAAGTAGTTATAAAGTCAGTTATCATTCAAGAGAAGAAGATGATGCTTTAAGTAAATTTGCAGAAGAAAAAATTGTTTGGCCACATCAAACGTTAAAAGATGCACCTATTGCCATCTCGATGTTAAATCAAACGTTAGGACTTGCAGGAACAAAAACAGTACTACGAATAGCTGTACAGACAATATTATTTCAGCTTTCTGTTTTACATTCTTATAGAGATGTAGAATTTGTAGCATTAGTTCCAGAAGAAGATTATCAAGATAGTTGGCATGCATGGCGTTGGTTGCCACATTTTCAAATACGGAGCTTAAATTTACGAGGAATTATTCATAATTCACAGACACGTGACATGGTTTTAAATTCGTTCTATCAGTTGTTAACAAAACGTCGGCAACAAGTCAAAGAGGCGGGTAATGAGAAAGTAACCTTTGCTCCGCATTATATGTTTACGATTTTAGACGAGAGCTGGCTCTCTGGGCATGGATTAAATGAATTTTTAGCTGAAGATATGAGTCAATACGGTGTTACGGTCATTTGGGGGAAAGAAGCGTTAAATATGTTGCCAGAGACAGCAACCACAGTTATTGATTATCAAAGTAACGAATCCGCGGTATTAATTAATAATAATAATGAGTACGTGAATCAACTTTTTGTTCCCAACCATTTACCTAAAAGTTATCCAATTGAGCAAGCAATACAACGCTTAGCTAATTTAGAACATGTTGAGGTAGAGAAAAATGCGATTCCAGAATCGATTGACTTTCTAGAATTATATGATGTGAAAAATGTTGGAGAGTTACATATTGGTGCTCGTTGGGAAAAAGCAGACACTTCAAAGTCATTAGCTGTTCCTTTGGGTGTTCGAGGAAAAGATGACATTGTTTATTTGAATTTACACGAACGAGCACATGGCCCACATGGACTCGTGGCAGGTACAACAGGATCTGGTAAATCGGAAATTGTCCAAAGTTATATTTTATCTTTAGCAGTAAATTTTGCACCAGAAGACGTTGGCTTTTTACCGATTGATTTTAAGGGTGGAGGTATGGCGAATTTATTTAAGAATTTACCACATCTTTTAGGATCGATTACAAACTTAGACGGTGCAAGTTCTGCAAGAGCATTACAAAGTATTCGAGCAGAATTACAAAAGAGACAACGGAAATTTGGTGAATTTGGTGTTAATCATATTAATGGGTATACCAAGTTGTACAAACAGGGAAAAGAAATTGCTGATCCTGTAGAAAAGAAAAACTATCCATCAGACCCATTACCGCACCTTTTCTTAATCAGTGATGAATTTGCAGAATTAAAAGCAAATGAACCAGACTTTATGGCTGAGCTAGTATCAACTGCACGTATTGGTCGTTCGTTAGGAGTTCATTTGATTTTAGCTACTCAAAAGCCAAGTGGAGTAGTGGACGACCAGATTTGGTCAAACTCACGATTCAAATTAGCATTAAAAGTAGCCGATCCAAGCGATTCAAATGAAATTATTAAAACACCTGATGCAGCAACGATTACTCAACCAGGACGAGCGTATTTACAGGTCGGAAACAATGAAATTTATGAACTGTTTCAATCTGCGTGGAGTGGAGCGTATTATAATCCAGATGCACAATATGAAGAAAAAGTAGATGAAAGAATTTGGCTAATTAATCAATTGGGCCAGCACGAATTGTTAACTACAGATTTATCTCAAGATGATGAAGTGTCCATGAAAAAGGAAGAAAAACAAACACAATTGGACGCGATTGTAGAAGATATTGTGATTCATGCTGAAAAAACAAATGCAGTTCTTCCTGAAAAACCTTGGTTACCTCCATTAAAAACAGAAATTGATAGTCCAAAGATTAATGTAGTAACTTCAGCGGATTCGAAAAGAAATCTTTCAGTTCCATTTGGTTTGATGGATATTCCATCAAGACAAGAACAAATTGACTTTTTACTTAATTTAGAAGAGTTGAGTCACCTTGCAATCTATGGATCTCCAGGCTTTGGGAAATCGACTGCATTACAAACTCTTGTAATGAATTTATCAAGAATTAACAATCCTGAACAGGTCCAGTTTAACCTATTTGATTTTGGTACGAATGGTTTACTTCCAATAAAAGATTTACCGCATGTGGTGGATATTGTTCGGTTAGAGGAAGAAGAAAAACTGATGAAGTTCCTCAAACGAATTCGCAAAGAAATTCAAAGTCGAAAAGACGCATTTACAGAGTATGGTGTCGCAAGTCTGTCTCAATATGAAGAGAAATCAGGAAAGCAGTTGCCAGGGATTGTTACCATTGTTGATGGTTTTGACTCAATTAAGGAGAGTCCTTTAGAGGAAGCTATAGAATCTGTGTTAAATCAGCTTTTACGAGAAGGAGCAAGTTTGGGACTCTATGTAGTTATGACGGTTCTTCGTACGAACAGCTTCAGAATGAGTATGGCGAGTAATATTCCATCACATATTGGGCTATTCCTTGTGGAAGAAGGTGCAATTCGAGATGTTGTAGGACGCGATGCTTTGATTTCGCAAGAAATTGTTGGACGAGCGCAAATCAAACTAGACGAGCCACATGAAGTTCAAATTTATTTACCAACTCATGGAAAAAATGATATTGATCGATTGAATAATTTAGAGCAAGAGATTGCACAGATGAATCAGCAATGGAAGGGCACACGTCCTACCAAGATTCCGATGTTATCTAAAACGATCTCTATGCATGATTTTTATACAAATCCACAGGTACAAGAGATGTTGGATAATCTACAACTACCACTTGCTCTAAGTAAAGAAACCACAAATGTCGTTGGTTTTGTACCAGAAAAACATGGTTATTTTGTGATTGGAGACGATACGCCACAGCAAACGGAATATATTGAGCGTATAATCGTTCAAAACTTTAAACATTTTGAAGGGAAAGCACAAAGAATTGTGTTTAATGGGAGCGAACGATTTGGCAGATTCAAAGAAAGCTTCGATGTGATTGTATCAGATATGGAGTACAGTACTTTTGTTAATGATCTAATGAGTGAAATTGAAGAAAGAGAGACACAAAGTGAAAATCAACCGATGTTTGTGTATATTCCAGATGCACAAATATTTGGAGATAAAACATTTATTTCGGATGAAACATTCAATAAATACTTAAAAAATGGTTCTAAAGTAGGTGTTTATTTCATTTTCCACGGCAATCAAAAACAAATTGAGAACAGTTATGATGAATTTAATAAACGATTACGAGCAAATATTCCAGCAGGGATGATTGGAACACGTTTAGCTGATCAAGGATTGATAAATGTGAAATCTAGTTATAGTGAACCTACAGTGGAATTAGATGAGTCTCATTTCTTTGTTGGACGAAATGCAGGACGGGTGAAATTAGTTAGTGAGTAGATCAATTTTATCTGCGAGTGGTGTGTATGGCTGAGTAGTTACAAACAGAAAGATAGTCTTGATAGGGAAATAGATTTTGAGGAGGGAAAACATTATGGCTCAAGAAGAAGATAAAGCCAAAGAAGCTGCACGAAAAGCGGATATCCATGCAAGTGTTGATCGATTTAAGGCAAGTTATGATAGTAAAATGGCTAGCCACAGGGCAAATGCCCAAAAGTTAGAGCGCTTAAAAGCCGCAAAGAGATCTTTACAGGGAGAACTTCATCATTTTGATTCTTATAAGAAAGAGTTTACCAATTTAGGCAGGAGTCTAACAACAGGCCAGTTTAAAGGAACACGTCGTGATAAATTCGATAAAAAATTAGAAGAAATCACAAGAGCACTTGATGCAGATAAAGAGAAGCACAATGAAAAGCTAAACGCGATGAATAATAAAATCATTCTATTAGAAATGGATCAGTCTATAATAGGTGACGCTATTGCGAGCATTTCAGCAAGTATTAGCGGTTTGCGTGCTATGTTATAGAAAAAGGGGAAAATACCAATGGGGAAAATAGGTATAGATAAAGGGAAATTTACCGGAGCAGTCACAAATGCAGAGAGCGCAGTTAATCGGATAGAGAAAGTTCCCTCACCGAAAATTACCAAGAATAATCTATCTCGGTTGACGGGTTTTCAAAATTTAGTAGAGAAAGCCGGAACAACTTTAGAAGCATTTAAAGGAGTATCTTCTGCTGACACAGGCAAAATGAAAGCCGTCGCGGACAAAATTGTCGATGAAGATGCCAAAATGGCGAATGTAATCCAACAAAACACAGTGAGGTTCAAATAATATGGTCGAATATAACAAACGAGAACTTTTAGAAGTTGTTTTACAAAATGACAAAACATTAGATTTAGAGATTACTGACGAACTATTACAAATGGGTAACTTGCTGGGGAATCAGCCTTCCCTTTTTCGTGAGGTTTACAAGGCGTTTCGAAATCAAGAAGATGTCTTTGAAAACAAACCAAAAATCGGTGCGAAATTCTCAGTGACGTTTGATTATCCGAATGAGACAATTCGTTTTGAACGATTAGAAACGCAATTAGACATTCCATTTTCTCAATTTTTACGTTTGATGGGTTTGATTGATGCGTGTTATAGTGAAATTTTGCCACTAGGTACCGTTGTGGAATTGGACGTAGACATGATGCCAGAAGTAATTCAAAATATGTTCAAGAATAGTGAACTCGGAGAACTCGTGGTTTTAACAGGGCGCAAAGTACCGTTAAGAGAGGGATTTAACGATTATGTGGTAGATTATCTTGGTTACTTGTGGCCGTTTGGTGAAATGAGTAACACACCAGCGATTTATGTGTCCAATATGATGATTAAGCGAGTTGTTTCACCTGGGATGACGAATGAATGGGAAGAACAATTTGCTTTTACTTTCTTACGAAGTATGCAAGTAGCAAATGGCAAGCTATCCAGTGCCTTTTTACCACTAGATAAAGCGCTTGCCTTCTATGAAGCTGTTCATACTTCACCAGAAAGAGAGGCGGATTAAATGGGCTTTCAAGTAGATTTAAAGGAATTCCTTGAAGTACTGGCAAAACTCCAAAAAGACACCGGTAAAACCAATGAACAACTTGAAAAAGCCAAAAACGCATTGAATGGGATTATACAAGCTGATGCCATGCAGGGTGAAACAGGAAAAGCGATTGTCAACGACATCAATAATAACCAAAAGACAGTTGTGACTGGATTGGAACTCGCTAATAAATTCCTTATTATGGAAATGATGAAAACCTTACAGGATTTTCAGTCAACAACGGGAGAAACTGATGAGAATGCGGTTATTCTGGAAGATGCATTGCTTCAAGCGCAAAACAAACTTTCCAATCTTCAACCCAAGAAACATGAAATGGATAGTCGCATCTCTAATATTTACAGCAGCGTAAGTGATTTGATTTCACTGAGTATGCCGAGCAGCCAGTTTGATGAAAAACTGGTTGCAGCCAGCAAAGAACTAGAGGATACGATTCAAAAAGTACAGCAATTTGAAAGCAAAAAAGAAAAAAGCAATGCGGAAGACATTCT
>NZ_JAEHBK010000046.1:0-21596 GCF_016483685.1 Bacillus cereus group sp. N8
TAAAGTTAGTTTGTCTAGCATCTAAAAATAAAAATTGACGTTCACGTTGTTTGTTTCGTTCAGTTTTCAAAGAACTAAAAGCGGGTGAAGAGAATCGAACTCTCGACCAGAGCTTGGAAGGCTCTTGTTTTACCACTAAACTACACCCGCGTGGTCGGGAAGACAGGATTTGAACCTGCGACCCCCTGGTCCCAAACCAGGTGCTCTACCAAGCTGAGCCACTTCCCGTAATTGGCGCGCCCGAGAGGAGTCGAACCCCTAACCTCTTGATCCGTAGTCAAACGCTCTATCCAATTGAGCTACGGGCGCTTATTCATGATGTTTTTTCGTCGTTGTGTTTTGGCGACTCAATTATCTTATCATACTACATTTTCAAATGCAAGTACTTTTTTAAAAAGATTTTTTTGATGCGGCCGAGAGGACTTGAACCTCCACGGGGTTTCCCCCACTAGGCCCTCAACCTAGCGCGTCTGCCGTTCCGCCACGACCGCGCGGAAAAAACAAAAGTGAGCCATGAAGGATTCGAACCTTCGACCCTCTGATTAAAAGTCAGATGCTCTACCAACTGAGCTAATGGCTCGTAAATGGCTGGGCTAGCTGGATTCGAACCAGCGCATGACGGAGTCAAAGTCCGTTGCCTTACCGCTTGGCTATAGCCCATCGAAATAATTATCTTCTTTCCAAAGACAAATGTTATTGTACCATAATGTCCAATAAAAAACAACTGCTATATAGCAGAAGTTAAAATGGCGGTCCCGACCGGGGTCGAACCGGCGATCTCCTGCGTGACAGGCAGGCATGTTAACCACTACACCACGGGACCATTGGTTGCGGGGACAGGATTTGAACCTGCGACCTTCGGGTTATGAGCCCGACGAGCTACCGTACTGCTCCACCCCGCGATAATATTATTTATATAGTTTATATGGTGGAGGATGACGGGATCGAACCGCCGACCCCCTGCTTGTAAGGCAGGTGCTCTCCCAGCTGAGCTAATCCTCCGAAGTGGTGACCCGTACGGGATTCGAACCCGTGTTACCGCCGTGAAAGGGCGGTGTCTTAACCACTTGACCAACGGGCCAGTATGTATGGCAGAGAAGAAGGGATTCGAACCCTCGCACCGCGTTAGCGATCTACTCCCTTAGCAGGGGAGCCCCTTGAGCCACTTGGGTACTTCTCTGTATGGCTCCGCAGGTAGGACTCGAACCTACGACCGATCGGTTAACAGCCGATAGCTCTACCACTGAGCTACTGCGGAATAATAAAGACAATTTGTATCTTATAAAAATTATCACCGTAAGTCAAGAAGTTTTTTCACAACATCTTGTACAAACGTGACATGTTTATACTATACTGGATTGCGTTTTCACTGTCAAGATGTTTTCACTACCAGTTTTAGTTGCCCTTTACATTTTCCACATACATATCTTTGTGTATTTATTTGACGCCTTCTTACATATTGAAGTGAGCATCCCGTACATTCATACGTATAAACTTTTGTTTCCTTTTTCTCTTCATTAATCATTCGTTTACAAAAACGGGGTGCCCCCACTTTCTTTAATAACTCACGAAAATCTCTATCTCGGTGCTTATACCCTTTTCCTGTGATATGTAAGTGATAATGACAAAGTTCATGTTTAACAATCCCGACTAAATCTTCTTTGCCATACATTTCGTAATATCGATAATTCAGTTCTATATTATGAGTATTCAATAGATAGCGCCCACCAGTTGTACGTAACCTACTATTAAACATCGCTTTATGTAAAAACGGCATCCCAAAGTATTGTAACGATACCTCTTCCACTAACCTCTGAATTTTTTGCTCATCCATTCTCATTCCTCCTAAACAAAAAATTTTTTTACACTTTTCTCCCTTCCTATACATATATTAAATAGTACATATACCCATCCTCATTCAAGAAGCGTGATTTCTAAAAATAAAGCATTAATAGAAATCCACTCACCAACCTCTCATCAATATTTCTTTAACTAATTAAGAAGAGATGTTTGAGAGCAGGATTAAACAAGGAGGGATTCCTATGCCTACGTGGCTAAAGAAACAAATGCAACGTGCATACTTCGAAAAAAACCGGTATCAAATCAAATTACTAAATGAATGCTGGTTTTATTATAGTAAAATACATCAAAGCTCATAATCAACGAAACTTTCCTATCCATAAAAAGAGAGCAGTTTCACCTGCTCTCTTTACTTACTATTCAATTGGTAACATCGATAATGCAACACGACCTTTTTTCGTATCAATATCATCTACCCATACTTTTACAATTTGCCCTACGGATACAACATCTAACGGGTGCTTTACAAATTGTTTGCTGAGTTTAGAAATATGTACTAAGCCATCTTGCTTTACACCTATATCAACAAAGGCACCGAAATCAACAACATTACGAATCGTTCCCTCTAACTCCATACCACGCTTTAAATCTTCTAATTTCAAAATTCCTTTTTTCAGAAGTGGTTTTGGCAACTCATCCCTCATATCTCGTTCCGGACTAATTAAAGCCTCAATAATATCAACCAAAGTCAGCTCGCCAATCTCCGTCTCTTGAGATAATTTAGAAACATCTACTCCATCTAAACTCTTCTGCAAGTTCGGTTTACCTACATCATTCTTTGATAACCCTAGACTTTTTAATAGCAATTCAACATTTTTATATTGTTCTGGATGAATCCCCGTGCGATCTAACGGATTCGCCCCTTCTAATATACGTAAAAATCCAATACATTGTTCATATGTTTTCGCACCTAAACGAGGAATTTTCTTTAATTCAGTACGTTTCGTAAATTTCCCATCTTCCTCACGCTTAGCTACAATATTTTTTGCAACTGTTTTTGATAATCCTGAAACATATTGTAACAACGCAACTGAAGCTGTATTTACATTAACGCCAACTTGGTTAACAGCTGTCTCTACCACAAATGTTAACGATTCATTTAATCTTTTTTGTGATACATCATGTTGATATTGTCCTACTCCTACAGATTTAGGGTCAATTTTCACTAGCTCAGCAAGCGGATCTTGTAGACGTCTCCCAATAGAAACGGCACTTCTTTCTTCAACCTGTAAATCTGGGAACTCCTCA
The DNA here is from genome assembly GCF_016483685.1 of Bacillus cereus group sp. N8. Lineage (NCBI taxonomy): Bacteria > Bacillati > Bacillota > Bacilli > Caryophanales > Bacillaceae > Bacillus > Bacillus cereus group sp. N8. Next base: position 3,109 of record NZ_JAEHBK010000046.1, read on the forward strand.
CGAGCTAAATCAGATGCTGAATATACACTAGCACCCGCTTCATTTACAATAATATAAAATACATCCCGTTTTACATTTTGCAAGACATCTACTATAAATTCTTCAGTTTCTCTGGAAGCTGTACCATTTCCAATTGCTATCATTTCAACTTGATATTTATCTATAATTGAAAGAACTTTCTTTTTTGCATCCTCATATTTACGAACAGGTGGATGCGGATAAATAACATCTATGTTAAGAACTTTCCCTGTATCATCTACTACTGATAATTTACAACCTGTTCTATATGCCGGATCTACCGCTAGCACAACTTTCCCTTTCATTGGAGGCTGTAATAATAAGTTACGTAAATTCTCAGAGAAAATATGAATCGCTTGTTCTTCAGCGGTTTCTGTTAATTCTTTACGAATTTCTCTTTCTATTGAAGGTTGGATTAATCGTTTATATCCATCTTCAATCGCTAATTGTACATAGTGCGCACTTTTAGAAGCTTCATCACGAATCATTTTTTTATGTAAAAACTGATTAATTTCCTCAGTCGGTGTAACAACAGCAACTCTTAATACATCTTCCTTTTCACCGCGATTCATCGCTAACACTCGATGAGGCACTACTTTTTGCAACGGTTCTTCATAATCATAATACATTTCGTATATATTCTTTTCATCTTTTTCTTTATCTTTTACAGATGAAGACATAATCCCTTTTCGAAAAGTAGTATTCCGAATCCAACTACGATATGACGCATTATCCGAAACAAGTTCCGCAATAATATCCTGTGCACCTTGCAAAGCATCTTCTGCAGATTCCACTTCTTTTTCTCTATCAACAAATTCCATAGCCTTCTCTGCTGGATTTTCTTTTTTATATAACAATAACCACTCAGCTAACGGTTCTAATCCCTTTTCTTTAGCAATTGTAGCTTTCGTTCTTCTTTTTTCTTTATAAGGACGATATAAATCTTCTACTTCCTGAAGTTTTGTTGCAGCAACAATATGACGACGTAATTCTTCGGTTAGTTTCCCCTTTTCACCAATAAGACGAAGAACCTCTTCTTTCCTATCTTCTAGTTGCATCATATATTGCCATCTTTCTAAGATTGCACGAATCTGCACCTCATCTAGAGATCCTGTCCATTCTTTTCGGTAACGAGCGATAAATGGAACTGTGTTACCTTCTTCTGTTAATTGAATAACATGACGAACTTGCTTTTCTGTAAAGCCTAATTCTTTCACTAACATTTTCATTAACCCTTGTCGATTATCTACCATTTCCATATCCAACCGTAACCTCCTCTATAATAAAAAAAAGTTGCCCTGTAAAGAGAGCAACTTAAACTGCCGATTTAAAAATCTATTAGTCCTAAACTAATTTGTAACGCTTCATCTACACGAATCATCATCACTTCATCTAAGTGAGTGATTTTGTCCGTTAAGCGCTGCTTATCGATTGTTCGAATCTGCTCAAGTAAAATAACAGAATCTCTCTCAAAACCGTACTTTTTCGCATCAATTTCCACATGAGTGGGTAATTTCGCTTTTTGAATCTGTGCAGTAATAGCCGCTACAATCACAGTCGGACTAAAACGATTTCCGATGTCATTTTGAATGACAAGAACCGGACGAACGCCTCCTTGCTCAGAACCAACAACTGGGGAAAGGTCTGCAAAATACACGTCGCCGCGTTTTACAATCAAAATATTACCCCCCGCTAACTAAGCGTTCTACTGTATGAGCTGCTTCATACTCTGCTAAGAAAGCTTCAGATGCAATACCAAGATTAATTTTTCCCATTTCAATGTACCCACGTCGCATTGATTCATGTTGGTAGCGTTTCTTCGTCTTATGTTGACGCAATAACAGTTTTGTTGCCTGGCAAATTAGTTCATGGCGATTCTTATTCTCTTGTTTTCCAATTCCGTCCAATTCCGTTACCATTTGCTTTGGCAACCGAACCACGATTTCAGTAGTTACACTTGATTCGGACACAAAAATACACCTCCACCGTCAACTACACACCCAAATATATATATGACACCTATTGTAATAATACCATTGTATGGAGCCTGTTGCAAAGACTTCCTTATTCCTTGCTTATGTTTTCCAATTCATAAATAAAACATTCATCTTCTTTTACTTTTTATCTTTTTTAAACAAGAAATCAAGCAATCCTTCAGTATTATTTCGTTGTAACTTATATTAATAACAATTATAAAAAGAAGCTACCCAGCAAAAAAGAGCCTATTCTTTATTAGTGAAACTCCTCCAAATGACGAGATGCTGAGTAATAATACCTTCTATATATTGTTCAAATAATTGATTACTTCTACAACTTTACCATGTCGTATAAATATTCTCGGTACACGGAAGCTGATCGTTGCGATAATTTCATAATTAATAGTCCCGGAATATTCAGCAACCTCGGTAGCACTAATATACTCATCGCCTTGTCTTCCAATGAGTGTAACTTTCGTACCAAGCGGCACTTCACAAGGCAGATGTATCATGAATTGATCCATTGTTACTCGCCCTACAATCGGTACCCTTTCACCATTTACAAGCACTTCAAATCCTTGTAATCTCCTAAGCCAGCCATCTGCATACCCAATCGCAACTGTCGCAATCCATTCTTCGGTTCTCGTTCGGTATGTGACATTATAACTAATCCCATCCCCTTTAATCACTTGCTTAATATGAGCAACTTTCGTATGAAGTGACAACGCTGGTTCCAATTTAAATGGTAAAAAAGGACGTATTTCTACAGATGGGGATAGCCCATACATCGCAATACCAATTCGCACTGCATTAAATGTAATCCCTTGAAACCTTAACGTTGCAGCACTATTGGCTGTATGGACAAATTTAGGGTTCACTCCAAATTCTTTCAACCAACTTAACTGCTGCAAGAATGTATTATATTGCTTATCAAAGTAAGAAGTCTCAACCTCATCGGATGTTGCAAAATGTGTATATACTCCTTCTAACTCTAAAAATGGAGCGCCTTCTAAACTCTTTAAGAACCCCTTTAATTCTTTACGTTCACGTATTCCGATTCTCCCCATACCACTATCAAAATTAATATGGAATTTCATTATTGACGAACCATCCCAGAGCTTTATCGCGTCTTCCACCCATTCTTTTTGAAAAACAGTTAATGCTACATCATTTTCAGCAGCAACATTTACATCACGTGGAGGCGAAGGACCTAATACTAAAATCGGTGCAGTAATACCAGCCCTCCGAAGCACTAAAGCTTCATCTAAAAAAGCAACTGCTAATCTTGTTGCCCCTGCTTCTAATGCGGTTTTAGCCACTGGTACATAATCGTGCCCATATGCATTCGCTTTGACCACAGCAAAAATTTCTACATCACTTGGAATGAACTCTTTAATATGCGTAACATTGTTATAGATCGCATCTAAATCCACTTCCACCCAAGTGTCACGGTAAAACGGTGCTTCTTCCATAAATACACTTCCTTATACACGATATGCGAAGCTTATTCTTTTATATGCTTCTTTTTATGAAATCCACCTTCAAACTAAGAAAAGACGTGGTGCACATATATCACCACGTCTAAGAAGTTTACTTCACCTGCTTCGCTGTAACCGAACGAGCAACCATCAACAACTCATTCGGCTCTAAACCTTTAGACACGAGCATATATTCTACTCCATTATGCGACCAAGTTACAGAATCTTTCGTCAATGCACCAATCGTGAAGCCAAGGTCAACCGGCTCTCCACTTACACTTACCGCTGATGAAGCCTCTGCAACTTTTGCCTTTTCTTGTATTAAAGTAAAAGATTTCTTACCTCCAGTATATGTGAGTATCGTACGCTTGCCACTGGCTGTCTTCAACTCTTCTTCCTCTTTCAACGTCATGCCTTGCGGCGTGTCACGTGGATACAAAATAGCAAACGGTTTGTCTTCTTTCGCTGTTGTCTGAACATCTACTTGCGCTCTGGACATATTTTGTTTCGTATCAAATGCACCTTTATCAAAATTTGTATCAAACTTTACTTTAGTGAAATCTACTTTTACAAGGACATTTTGATCATTATCCATCAGTTTCACGGAAACTGGTGTTAAATCACTCTTCTTCAATGTAATCTCTTGTTTCGGTAACATATTTTGATGTTGATAGTTTGTTTTTGTTTTGAAAATATAATACTTATCTGTTTTCTCGAAAGTAAGGTTTTTCTTATCCTGCAAAATATCTCTCACAAGTGATTCATATAGGTAAGCCTGGCTACTATTTTGCGGCCAATCACTTTGAAAACGGAAGCTCTTATTAAGCGCAGGTGTTAATACAAATACCCCTTCATCATTTCTTAAAATAATTTGACTCTGATCCTTTTTCGCATTCTTTAAATTCACACGATAATACGAAGGTTCTTTATGCCAAATTTCTACACTATACTCCTGCGGCTCATTTCCTGTTTTAATAGATAATTTCGCTTCAGCTTGATAACTCTTCATACCTTTAACTTTTGCCTCTAAATCTCTCACAACATCTTCCTGTTTCTTTTCCATACAGCCCGCCAACACAAAAACGGTCAATAAACCGATGAGAACTAAAAACAGACGCCTTTTCATCACTTCAGCCCCTTTGCCCCTATAAATGAATGGAAGATATGCCTTCCTTATCGCTACCTCAAATATATGAGACAAAGATATAAAATATGCAGACTAGCGTGACGAGCTTTCTAAAACAACTTGGCTAACAGCAAATTCTTTACTATGGCTAATTGATAAATGAACAATATGCTCTGTATTTGCAATAAGAATCGGCTTACCTCTATCATCATTCCTTATTTCTATATCTAAAAAACTAACTTCTTTCCCAATTCCAGTTCCTACCGCCTTAGAATACGCTTCTTTTGCTGCAAATCTTCCTGCCACAAATTCTGTAAGACGACTTCCTTTCAGCTCCTTGGCAACATTACGTTCACTTTCGGTTAAAATACGTTCCATAAATTTAAGCTTTCCATCTAGCATTTTTTCAATTCGATTCAATTCAATAATATCGATTCCAATCCCTACAATCATTTCAAAATCCCCTTCTTCTATTTAGCTTTCTGCATTCATATTGTAAGAATAACAGAGAATCTTTCTGATGCAAAAGGAGTGATACTAACAACATGCTAATACCATCTACTCGTATGCTATTACAACCAGTCATCCTCTCTTTACTTCTTATACAATTAGTCACGATTATATTGAGCGACTTTTCCCTCTTTCACATGGCAGCCTACAATGAATATATCGCTAAAGGAGAATGGTGGCGTGTCATAACTTCCCTACTTGTACACGTAGACTTACAACATTTTCTTTCCAATAGCATTTGTTTATTTGTTCTTGGTTCTTCTATTGAAAAACAACTAGGACATTTTTCTTTCATCATTATTTTTTTTCTTTCTGGCATTATCGGCAATATTTCTTCTTATATTATTATGCCTCTTGACTATATTCACGCCGGAGCATCTGGTGGTATTTTCGGATTGCTAGGTGCACAATTATTTTTATTGTATAGTCGATATCGTTCTTCAAACCCAAAAGAAATTGCTATTTTTTCAATCATGATACTTCTATTACTGCTATTTACTTTCTTTAATCCTTCTGCCAACCCTATAAGCCATTTAACAGGATTGATAATTGGTGGTATTTGCACCCCTTTTTTAATAAAGTGAAACTTTAATCGGTGGGGATTTTACGGGCAGCCCGACTCCCACAAATAGCGGGACAAAAAATCGATGGTGCAGAGCTCATTTAATATAGAAGCTCGCACCATCGATAATTTCCACCTCTGTTTGTTTACTTAACTCTCTCATTAATTGAAATAAAGACTCATCCTTCTTCTTCGCCTCAATCATACAATCAATTTGCGGAACACTCCCCTTTATCTTTTTCAAAAAAGATAAGAAAGTATCTACATCAATAAAATCTGCATGTGCTCTCGGATCTTTTTCATCTCTAGGACTAGAAATATGCATTTTTACTGGTAACAAAGACGATTCCCACGTATGTACAACACGTGCCCAATCTTCATGCCAATCTTCCTGGTCATTATTCATCATATGATGATGCAAATCAAACACGACTGGAATATCTAATTTCTCTCCCAAATACAATGTTTCTTCTAGAGAGAAAGTCGTATCATCATTTTCTAATATAACCATCTCTTGAATACCTCTTGGAACACTTGACCAATTTTCTATAAAACGTTCTAATGCAAGTTCCTTATCGTTATAACCTCCTCCCACATGTAATACACATCTCTGTTTATGTTCAATTCCCATACCCTTTAATAATTTTTTGTGCATCTGCAATGTCTTTACAGATTGCTTGAAAATACTCTCCTCAGGTGAATTTAGTACAACAAAGTGATCCGGATGAAAATCAATTCGCATATTCATACGAATAGCGTACTCACCTAGCACTTTTAAATTTTCTTTTAAGGGGCGAATATAGTTCCACTCTAACAACTCCTCATGATTCGCTAAAGGAATAAGCTTGGAACTAAGCCGAAAGAAAGATATGTCATGCCCTTTATTATGCTTTAATAACCGTAAACAATTTTCCAAATTCGAATTAGCAATTCTTTCGAGCTTACGAATCGCCGCCTCTCGATCATCAATCCGCTGAAACTGTGCATATGTCATCGTTTGAGATGGAGATGCATTCTTCAAATGTACACTCATCGCGACATACCCGAGTTTTACAAGCATATGGCACCCCTTTTCTATACGAGTTATTATGTAGTATGCACAATTACAGAAATAAAAAAAAGAGAATGCCAGCAAAGGGCATTCTCTTTTTTTATTAAGCTTGTGGACGGCTATGATGTTTTCTTTCGCCGCGTCCATTTGAAGATCCTGGGCGACCTTGACCTTCACCTCTACGACCACGACTACCACCATCACGACTGCCACCATCACGATTACGATCACGGTTACGGCCATCGCCACCGCCGCGTCCATCACGATTGCGATCACGGTTACGACCATCGCCACCGCTGCGTCCATCACGACTACGATTACGGTTACCATCACGGTATCCGCCTCCGTTACCACCGCGTTTTTTAGAACCGCCACCTCTTGAAACAACTGGTGGTTCTGATGTTAAAGCGATTGGTGTTGTATCTGGCTCTTTTGTCATCATTTTTAAAGCAGCAGCTACTACTGTTACAGAGTCATTCTCTTCTAACATTTCTTCTGCAATACGCTTGTAGTATGATAAGTTATCATTTTCAATTGTGCTTTGAAGTTTTTCAGCGATTAAACGTTGTTGACCTTCTAATGCCTCGTCAAGTGTCGGTGCTTCCATACGATCAACTTTACGTTTTGTTGTACGCTCGATATTTTTTAATTGTCCTGATTCACGTGGTGTTACAAATAGCATTGCAATACCTTTTTTACCTGCACGGCCAGTACGACCGATACGGTGAACGTATGATTCTGGATCTTGTGGGATATCGAAGTTGTATACGTGTGTTACGCCTGAAATATCAAGACCACGTGCAGCAACGTCTGTTGCAACAAGAACTTCGATAGCACCTTCTTTAAATTTACGTAATACAGACATACGCTTCGCTTGTGTTAAGTCACCATGAATACCTTCTGCTGCATATCCACGTAAGTTTAATGCTTCTGATAATTCATCAACACGACGCTTTGTACGACCGAATACAATCGCAAGCTCTGGAGATTGAATATCTAGTAAGCGTGTTAATACGTCAAACTTTTTCTTTTCTTGCACTTCTAAATAGAACTGCTGAATGTTTGGCATTGTTACTTCTTTTGCTTTTACTTTAATGTGTTGAGGCTCAGTCATGAAACGCTCAGCAATACGACGGATTGGATCTGGCATTGTCGCTGAGAATAATAATGTTTGATGTGTTTCTGGCACATCTGTTAAAATCGCTTCAATATCTTCAATGAAGCCCATGTTTAACATTTCATCCGCTTCATCAAGAACAACAGTCTCAACGTTTTGCAGGCGAAGTGTTTTACGGTTAATATGATCTAAAATACGACCCGGCGTACCAACAATAATGTGTGGGTGTTTTTTTAAAGCACGAATTTGGCGGTTAATATCTTGACCACCGTAAATTGGTAAAATACGAACACGTTTATGTTTACCAATTTTGTATAGCTCTTCTCCAACTTGGATTGCTAATTCACGCGTTGGCGCGATAACAATACCTTGAACTGCTTCTTTACGAGTATCTACTTTATCTAATAGCGGTAATCCAAATGCTGCTGTTTTCCCTGTACCTGTTTGCGCTTGCCCAATAATATCTTTACCTTGCAATGCATGCGGGATTGTTTCAGCTTGAATCGGCGTAGCCTCTTCAAAGCCCATACTTTCAACAGATTGCAATAAAGATTCACTTAATCCTAATTCTCGAAATGTTGTCAATGTTACTTCTCCTTTTCTATCCTATACTTATCATTTAAAAAAAGGCATTTTCCGAATTGGCGGAAAAGCCCTTTTCCTGAATGCTCACGTATATAAACGGGCGTATTTCTACACGAAAATACTTCTAAACGTTATTACACTTTATCAATTATAAGTTTTGTATGTGCAAAAAGCAAACCCAACTGTTACCTTATTTTCATATTCAGAGCTTTTTTCTTCACTTTTATTTTTTTATATTTACTGTAAGCGCTTATTATAAGTTTCCTCTATTTTCGTAGCTATCATCCCTATTTATATACACCAATTATTTCAACATCGTAATTACTTCTTCTAATTTCATGCCGCGAGATGCTTTTACTAATACAACATCTTTCACATCAACGACTGCTTGTAACTCTTTTACTAGCTCTTCTTTATTATCATACGCCTTTACACGTTCATTAGGGAAGTTAATTTTCGCTCCTTCAGCAATTTGAGCCCCTAATCTACCATATGTGAATACATATGAAATTTTTGCTGGGTCGATTAATTTACCTACCTCATAATGGAATTGTACTTCTTGATCACCAAGTTCTAGCATATCACCAAGTACAACAATTTTTTTAGCAAATCCATCTAAACCATTCATTAGGTGGAACGCTGCTTCCATAGCCGTTGGACTTGCATTATAAGCATCATTGATAATTGTTAAACCACTATTTGTTTTTACAATTTCCATACGCATGCCTGTCATTTGAAGTGTTACTAAACCTTTTTTCATTTCTTCCCATGTTACACAAAAATGTTTCGCAACTGCCATTGAAGCAAGTGTATTATATACATTATGCTTCCCTAGTACTGGTAGATAGAATGAAAAAGTTTCATCTCTGTTCATCTTAAAGTGTGTCCCAGTTGCCTGTAATGTTACAGTAGTTGGATAATAATCATTTGCTCTCGCATCACCAAATGTAACTGTTTCAGCTGCTAAATTCATTTCTGGAACACGATTCGTTAATAATGGCTCATCTCCATTGTATACGAATACTCCACCTTCTTGTAAGCCTGTAACAATTTCTAACTTCGCTTCTGCAATTGCCTCACGAGAGCCTAAATCCATTAAATGCGCCTCACCAATATTCGTGATAATAGCTGCATTAGGACGAGCTAACTTGGATAGGAATTCAATTTCTCCGCGGCTTGACATACCCATTTCTAATACAGCTACTTCTGTATTTTCTTCTAGGTTTAAAATAGTAAGAGGTAAGCCGATATGATTATTGAAATTACCTTCTGTTTTTTGAACTTTAAATTTAGTTGCAAGAAGACTCGTTACAATATCTTTCGTAGACGTTTTACCGTTACTACCTGTTACACCAACAACTTTAACATCCAGTTGATCGCGATAATTTTTCGCTAACATTTGTAACGCTGATAGCGTATCCTCTACAAAAATAACAGGAAGATTCTCAGGCGGATTTGCTACACTTTTCATCCATAATGTAGCAACAGCTCCACTTTCAACAGCTTTATCTACAAAAGCATGTCCATCGAAACGTTCACCTTGAATCGGAACATATAAGTTTCCCTTTTCAATTTTTCTCGTATCAATAGACACTCCTTTTATAGTAATTCCCTCATACTGCTTTGCTAATCCAGTACCATTTATCATCTGTTCTACTTGTTTTAACGTTCGGTTTATCATGAAAACACTCCTTACATAGAGGAAGCACTATTCCTTCGAATAGTGCTTCCTCCTTTTTTGTTAGATTGTATATTTAATTTTTTGTTTTTCTTCGTGACGCTCAATTGCTAAATTAATTAGCTCTTCAATTAATTCTGGATACGGTAATCCAGTATGTTGCCATAATAAAGGGAACATACTAAACGGCGTAAATCCTGGCATTGTGTTCACTTCGTTAATATATACTTCTCCGTCCTTCGTTAAGAAGAAATCGGCTCTTGTTAAACCAGCACCATCTAACGATTGGAAAGCAATAATTGCATCTCGCTTAATGACATTAGACTCTTCTTCTGTCATTTCAGCCGGAATAATTAACGCTGTATCACCATCGATGTATTTCGACTTATAGTCATAGAAATCCTTTTTCGGTACGATTTCACCTACAACTGAACATTTCGGCTCATCGTTACCTAGTACACCAACTTCTACTTCACGACCTACGATATTTTCTTCTACAATAATTTTGCGGTCGAATTGGAATGCCTCTTCGAATGCACTCTCAAGTTCTTCACGATTTTTACATTTATTAATACCAACACTTGAACCAAGATTCGCTGGTTTTACGAAGCAAGGATATCCTAACTTCTCTTCTACTTTGTCATAAGCCTCTTCGCGATTTTTTTCCCATGCACTACGAATGAAAGATGCATATTTCGCTTGTTTTAAACCAGCTTCTGCAAAGATATTTTTCATAACAACTTTATCCATACCGGCAGATGATGCTAGAACACCATTTCCTACATAAGGAATGTTCATTAATTCTAATAATCCTTGAACCGTTCCATCCTCACCGTTTGGTCCATGTAGTAATGGGAAAATAACGTCGATAGCATTTTCCTCAGAAGTTTCAGATGGAATAATTTCCGTGCTTAATGATAACGGAGAAATCGCATTTTCTGCACCGCTCATTTTTAAAGCTTCAACATCTGTTACTTCACCTTCAATACGCTCACCGCGTACCCATTGACCTTGTTCTGTAATATAAATTGGATGAACCTCGAATTTATCTTGATTTAACGCTTTAATAGCAGCAAGAGCCGTTTGTAACGAAACTTGATGCTCAGCTGATTTTCCACCATATAATAAACCTAATTTAATTTTTGTCACTGAAATCACCCTAACCAATTGTTTTCATTTTTCTATTTTAGCACTTTTTATAAAAATAGGTAGTTCCTATTTGAAATAAAATGTAACTTCCACAAATAATTAAAAGACACCACTTATTGGTTTTCTACACTTTTCCTCTTTAATTTTCTACACACCTAAACAAAATTAAACTTTAAAGTAAAATTGCTATCTAATCTGGTTATGTACCTAAAATATGTAGAGATCCACTTTTTGTGTATGTCATCTATATTATCCTACCATTTGTGGAGAATGAAAAAAAACTGATTAAAGTTTCATTTTATTAAGAAGACTGTTTTTTAAGCGTATCTTTTTGCCTCTGCTCAATAAGACGATCTAAAGAAACATATACAAAGCCTGCAACTACACACCCTACACTTAAAATCGTAAATAAGTAGTGACCAAGCAAACGATCCAATAGAAAACCACCAAGAAGTGGACCGAATGCACTTCCTGTAATCCACTGCAAACTCGCCGCCCCCATATAGGTTCCCCTCAAATGCTCAGGGGCCAAATTCGCTACAAACGTCATCTGTACAGGCGACATAATCATCTCGCCTAACGTATATATGGCATAAACAAACATTAACGTCATTAAAATAATTGTAGCATTTGTATCAAACTCTCCAAACCACTTCGGTAACCACCCTATAAAAAACAAACCAATTCCGAACAAACACGCACCGTATAACATCGTCTTTCCGACAGGTTTATCTGTCGCCCATTTTGAAATTTGAAATTGAAATAAAACAACTAATAGTCCATTTAATGCCATTAAATATGGGTATGGGTTGTTGACTCCAAAAATATCCTTCATTTCGTTATCAAAGTGCAGCGGCAACATGCCTTCTGTTTGAGAGAACCCCATAGAAATAATGATCCCTGCTAACAAATAAATCATTAACGCCTTATCTCTCATCAAAATTTTCCAAACTGCTCCAGAGTCATTCTCTTTATTTTTTTCCGTCATATCAGTAATTTTTGGCATTGTTTCTTTAATAAGTACTAACACTAGTAGTGCATAAAACAACATAGCGGATGAAGCAATAATAAACACGAGGTTCTTTGATAAAACAACTACTGATGCTCCCATTATCGGTCCAATTGCAGCACCAATATTGTGTCCCATCCGCAACAAACCATATGCTTCTGTTCTTTTTTCTGGCACCGTTACATCCGCAACCATCGCTGATGCAGCTGGATGAAATAGAGAATTACTTAACCCTAAAAAAATAGATAAAATGGCATATGGAATAAACCCTTCTATAAATAAAAAACCGAGCATTAGTAATGCATTACTCGCCATCGAAAATATCATAATTGGCTTTCGTCCATATATATCAGCTATTCTTCCGCCTATAAGTGAGCCGAAGCTTGCAGCTATTGGAGAAAGCGCCATAATGATTCCAACTTGTAATAAAGAATCTACCTTATCTTTTAAATATAGTGCAAAAAAAGGCATTAACATCATCATCGCAATTCCGTTCAATGTCTCACCGATAAATCGAATCCATACGTTACGATCCATCTCCCTTAACTCACGCCATGTATTTTTCATACTTCCACCCCCTTAATTAACCAACAATTATCTTATAATAAATTCAGAAAAATGTAAATTTTCAAATTAAAAAATCCATTCTAACAGAATTAGAATGGATTTTTCCACTTATAAATTTGCTACATCTTCTTCTTTTTTACTATTATTTAGGGCACTATGCTTTCGGCTATATAAAAAGTAAACTGCTATACCGATAACCATCCATACACCAAAACTAATCCAAGCTGTGCCGGATAACTGAAGCATTAAGTATAAACAAAAAATTACCGTTAACGCTGGTAAAAATGGTACGAGCGGCGCCTTAAACGACCTTGGTAAATCAGGATGAGTTCTTCTCATCACAATGACAGCAACAGCTACGAGTGCAAAGGCTGACAAAGTCCCCATATTTACAAGGTGTGCTAAAACATTTAAATCTATTAATCCTGAAATAAGTGCTGCGATAATACCTGTTGTCCATGTATTTAAAAATGGTGTTTTAAATTTCGGATGAACTTTAGCAAGACGCTTCGGCAATAATCCATCACGGCTCATTGCATATGAAACACGAACTTGCCCATACATCATAACTAACATTACAGTTGTAATTCCTGTAATTGCTCCTACTGATATCACTCCCGCCAAACTATCTTGTCCAATAAATTGAAGTGCGAAAGCAACTGGATCTGATATATTTAGCTGTCCGTATGGAACAATTCCTGTCAAAATAAGTGAAACAACGATATAAAGAACAGTACAAATTAATAACGATGCGATAATGCCGATTGGTAAATCACGTTGTGGACGTTTCACTTCTTCTGCAGCTGTTGAGACTGCATCAAATCCTATGAATGCGAAGAAAACTGTAGCTGCTCCAGCCATTACACCATCTAAACCAAATGGCATAAAAGGCGTCCAGTTTTCGGGCTTCACATAATTAAAACCAGCAAAGATAAAAATAAGAACAACTGCTAATTTAATAAATACCATAATATTATTTATACGTGCACTTTCACGAACACCTCTAGATAAAAGAACCGTCATCACTAAAATAATGAGAACTGCGGGTAAATCAATTATTCCACCCTTTCCTGTACCAGGGGCCGAGGAGAGAATGGTAGGAATATGGATCCCAAATCCCTTTAATAAAGATTGAAAATAGGCGGACCACCCATTTGCTACAGCAGAGGTAGCTAGTAAATACTCAAGCATTAAATCCCATCCAATTAAAAATGCGAATACTTCCCCCATCGTCGCGTACGTATACGTATACACACTGCCCGAGACAGGAACTGAAGAAGCAAATTCAGCGTAACAAAATGCAGCAAATGCACAGGCTAACGCGGCTATCGCAAACGATAATATAATAGCTGGTCCAGAATGTTTCGCTGCTACCACGCCCGTTAAAACAAAAATACCTGTTCCAACAATTGCCCCAATTCCAAGCATAGTTAAATCCAATGCGCCCAGTGTTCTTGCTAACGTCTTTTGCTTACTTTCTTGCATTAACTTTGCAAGAGGCTTCTTTTGAAAAATTTGCTTCATAGCATGCTCCTCCAAGTTTTAAATTTTCTGAAAATTTTTAATTCGCTTTTTCATTTTACTCATAACACTTTTTCCAGTCAATACTTTTGTCGAAATAAGTAGAAATTCTTCTGAATATGCACCATCTTTATCATTCTTTCTATATATCTTTCTATATTTTTTTTGGTATTATTATACATGTCGATTCCATAAAAGAGGCATGCTCCCTTAGTGAGCATGCCTCTTTTTACTTATTTCACAGTATATGAACCCTCTTCAATCCAGCTATACATATATTTTTCATCTTCCGTCTCATGTGCTTGTTTTACAATACGAAGCGGACGGAATGTATCTATCATAACAGCCAGTTCAAGTGTCTCTTTCTTTCCTATACTCGCTTCTGTTTTCCCTGGATGTGGCCCATGCGGGATCCCGCTTGGATGAAGGGTAATAGAACCTTCTTCTACACCTTTTCGGCTCATAAAGTTACCTTCTACATAGTACAGCACTTCATCACTATTCACATTACTATGATAATATGGTGCCGGAATAGATTCTGGATGATAATCGTATAAACGCGGTACGAAAGAGCAAATGACGAAATTATGCCCTTCGAATGTTTGATGTACTGGTGGTGGCTGATGAATACGACCTGTAATTGGTTCAAAATCCTCCACATTAAAGACCCACGGATATAAATAACCATCCCATCCAACAACATCTAACGGATGGTGCCCTAAAACATGCTTATGCATATAACCTCTCGACTTTGTCATTACGACAAACTCACCTTTTTCATCATATGTCTCCAATTTCTCCGGTCCACGCATATCTCTTTCACAAAACGGACTATGTTCTAACAATTGCCCATATTCATTGCGATAGCGACTTGGTGTTGTAATTTGGCTATTTGCCTCTACAACAAGAAACTTAGTCTCCCCCTCATCTGGAATAACACGATAAATCGTTCCAATTGGAATTGTTACATAATCACCTTTTCTATAGTGAATCGTTCCAAACATCGTTTCAATTTTTCCTGTTCCATAATGAACAAATAACATTTCATCGCCATCACCATTACGGTAAAAATAATCCATTTTTTCTGTTGGAGTCACTACTCCAATTAATAAATCCTCATTCCCAAGCATAAAGTTTCTTCCGCTTACTGCATCACCTGTTTTTTTATTTTCTTTTGTACGGAAGTGGCGATGAGCAAGAGCAACATCCTCTTCATACTGTAACTGACAAGAATGCGATAATGCCGCATGCCCTACTTCTGTTGGCATATAATGATGATACAAAATAGACTGGGTACCAGAGAAACCTTTTGTCCCCATTACCTGCTCACGATAAAGCGATCCATCTTTTTTACGAAATTGTACATGTCGTTTATGAGGTAGCTCCCCCATGTGACGATAAAACATGCCCATCACCTGCTTTCATGTCTTTTTTGACCGTATTACGTAACGTACCTAAACCAGTAATCGACAGCTCTACAACATCTCCATCTTGTAGCCATTCTTCTGTACCAAGTTCTAAAATACATCCTGTTCCTACTGTCCCAGAACCAATCACATCTCCTGGATATAACGTAACGTCTTCCGAAGCACGTTCAATCATTTCAGCGAATGTATAATAAATATCTTGGAAATTTCCTTTTGATAACAGTTGTCCATTTACATGAGCAGTCATCTCTAAATCATAACGATCACCATTACGATAAACGTCTAATTCCTCTTTCGTAACGAGATACGCTCCTAATGAAGTTGCAAAATCTTTTCCTTTTGCTGGGCCGAGTCCTACTTTCATTTCTGTTGCTTGTAAGTCCCTTGCACTCCAGTCGTTCATAATGCAGTAACCAAAAATATATTGCTCTGCTTGCTCACGCGAAATGTTTCGTCCTTCTTTCCCAATTACGCAAGCAATCTCTAACTCATAATCAAGCTTTTGAGACTTCTTCGGCCCAGTAACAAAATCATCTGGTCCAATAACAGCACGGTGGTTAGTAAAATAAAAAACCGGGATATCATACCATTCAGGTACAACGTCTAACCCTCTTCGTCCGCGGGCTGTTTTTACATGCTGCTCAAATGCATAAAAATCTCGAATGCTACTCGGATTAGGAATAGCCGCAGCGAGTTGTACTTCCCCTAAGGAATATATACCCTTTTCCGGATTCTTAATATTACGTACTACTTCTACATACTCATCCGCTTTCTCTAAAAAGGCGAACATTGAAGAAGGTAATTTTCCATCACTAGCAAGATTCATATCGATTACTTTGTCACCTTCAAGCCATCCAGCTCGCATTTCCTTTGAAGGGAGACGGAATGTAACAAATTTCATCATGATTCCTCCCTATGAAAATGAAATTTCCACCAGCAAAGGACCTCTTGCTGGTGGATACAAATTCTATAAGTTCCCGCGGCGCTCTTGTTCTCTTTCAATTGATTCGAATAACGCTTTAAAGTTCCCTTCACCAAATCCACGAGAACCTTTACGTTGGATAATCTCAATAAATAAAGTTGGACGATCTACAATTGGTTTCGTAAAGATTTGCAGTAAGTAACCTTCATCATCACGATCTACTAAAATCTTTAATTCTTTTAATTTATCAATTTCTTCATCAATTTTCCCCACTCGCGCAGTTAACTCATCGTAATACGTATCCGGCGTATCTAAAAACTCAACGCCATTTGCACGAAGTACTTCAATTGTTTTCACAATGTCACTTGTTAATAAAGCAAGATGCTGTACACCCGCTCCATTATAGAATTCAAGATATTCTTGAATTTGTGATTTTCTTTTTCCATCTGCTGGTTCGTTAATAGGGAACTTAATACGACTTCCATTCGTCATAACTTTTGACATTAACGCCGAATACTCTGTACTAATATCATCATCGTCGAAATGGATCATTTGTTTAAAGCCCATAACATTCTCGTAATAACTAACCCACTCTTCCATTTTCTCAACGTTACCAACTACATGGTCTACAGCAATTAAACCAGACTCTTCAAATGGAATATTAAACTCAACCTTTTGGAATCCTGGCATAAATGTTCCTTTATAATTTTTACGCTCTACAAGCGTGTGAATTGTATCACCATACGTACCAATAACCGCTTTTTTCAATGTACCGTCCTCATCTGTTAACTCCTCAGGTGGAGCAATCGCAACAGCGCCACGCTTCACCGCTTCAGAGTAGGCTTTATCAACGTCATCAACAAGTAAAGCCACATCTTTCACTCCATCACCATGAGTCTTTACAAACTCTGCAATACGGCTATCGCTACTTAAAGCTCCAGACACAACAAAACGCATATTTTTTTGCACAAGAACATAAGATACCTTTTCACGGTTTCCTGTTTCTAATCCAGAATAAGCTACAATTTTGAATCCAAATGCTCTCGCAAGATAATAACTTGATTGCTTTGCATTCCCTACGTAAAATTCCAAATGATCTACATCGCGTACCGGAAAAAAGTCCTCCATTTGTGCAGCTAGCGTATCCATAGATTTTTGTTTCATAAATTCCTCATCCCCCTGTAAATAGATTAAATGGTCCATAATTAAACCTAACCGAAAACGCTTCCAACATTCGTTAATAGAAATTAGTTAGCAAGCTAACAAATTCTGACCTTTAAAATTTTCTATCTTTTCTGTCAAATTCCTCTTTTTTTCTTACATATAAAATTCGACTTTTTTCTCTTTAAAGTAAAGGGGAACTATTAATACTTGGAGGGATATATAGAAGAAAACAAAAAAGACCCCAACATATTAACTACTTACTAATATGCTAGAGTCTTTATTTGTTTTGGATGATTGTATTTATATGTCTCATACTAATACATTTGTAAGGAATATAATAAACGCTGTTAACACTGCTGCTCCACCTGCTGATACTAAAATATCCATTTTTGTTACTTGTAATACTTGTTCCTTGTTCATATTCCTCATTCTCCCTTCTTTTGTTTTTGTTACAAAATTTTTATTATACTAATACGCTTGAAAGAAATACGATTAATGCTGTTAATACTACTGCTCCGCTTGCTGATCCTAAGAAGTCACCTTTTGTTACGTTTAATACTTGCTCGTTGTTCATAATTTCCATTCTCCCTTCTCTTTTTTGTTACAAAACTTCTATTATACTAATACG
>NZ_JAEHBK010000047.1:0-20855 GCF_016483685.1 Bacillus cereus group sp. N8
TCATTAACATAAGAGAATAGTAACGTGCTTTCACCTTCAAGAATAGTCTAAATCCTTAAGTTGATGGATGTGGGGTAGCACCACATCACCATCAACTTAAGAAATCCAGTCACCCCCAAAACGAAAAAGCTAGCTTCTTATTTGAAAAAAGATAAGAAGTAAGATTTTTTTGTCTACTACGATAATGATGGGTTATGTTAACCTACATCATGTATGTAGGTTTTTTAGTTCCGTTAAGATTATTATTGATTTTAAAGGTACTCCATCTCAGTTAATTGAATAAAGGATTAATAAATTTAATGGATTGGAGAATTTTATGAATAGGTGGCGTAAAAATTTAATCAGTACATCTCGTGGGAATTTTGAAGTATTCGTAAAAGGAAAAGGTGAGCCACTTTGTGTGACCCACCACTACTCTGAATTTAATGAAACAGGAGATTACTTTGCAGAAACTTTTACAAAAACTCATAGAGTATATTTAGTTAATTTGAGAGAAACTGGTAATTCGGAAAAAGCTTTACAGCCTTATCAACTAAGCATGCTAGAAACGATTTTTGATTTGGAAGCTATTCGTGAAGCTTTGGGTTTGGATCAATGGGGGTTTGCAGGTCATTCGACTGGGGGAATGTTAGGGATTATTTATGGAATCTATTTTTCAAGTAGCTTGAGATACAATATAATTGTTGGAGCATCTGCAAGAGAATATTTTACGTTTTCATCCGAGTGTATCTATAATTCAAACCATCCTCAATTCACTAGAATGCAAGAGCTAAATGAAGCCTTAAAACGTTCTGACTTATCAGCAGAGGTTAGAAAAGAACTTTCAATTGAAAGGACAAAAATGTCTTTATTTGAGCCGAAAAGGTATTCAGAATTATTTAGACTAAACATTACGAAGAAAATGTCAGCTGTACGTTTGAACTATTTTAGTCGAGAACTCCAAATATACGATGTTACTAAAAAGTTAAAGCTAATCACATCGCCAACATTGATAATGTGTGGAAAATATGATGTACAATGTCCATTGCCATATTCATTAGAAATGAAAGAGTTAATTCCAAATTCTAAACTAATTATTTTCAATGAAAGTAATCATTATCCATTTCTAGAAGAATCAAAATTATTTAGTAAAGAATTTGATCTATTCCTTGAAGAACAATTTACACGATTTAACTAACGAGTGTGTTAGTTGATTTATTTCCGATAACAATGATTATGTAAGTATATAAAAGTAACTAAGATTTTGTACTATCCATAAAGCAAAAAAGACGTTATCCTTTCTGTAGAATTATAGGAAAGGATGGCGTTTCTTTATGAATCTTTCTGACGAACTTCAACCGATTGCTGAAGAGTTACAACGACATATGTCTCCTCATGTTCTAGAACACCTAGCCAAAGAAAAGGGATTCGTTCAGCGAAAGAGTAAATATCAAGCACAGGAGTTAGTTGCTTTATGTGTATGGCTTAGTCAACAGGTCGCAAGTACATCACTCACACAATTATGTAGCTGTCTTGAAGTATCTACAGGTGTTCTTATCAGCCCTGAAGGGCTTAACCAACGATTTAATGCTTCCGCAGTACAGTTTCTTGAACAAGTTCTATCTAACCTTCTAACTCAAAGGATTTATTCAACACAAGAAATAATTCATCAATATACCACGACTTATAAGCACATTAGGATTCTAGATTCTACAACATTTCAGCTTCCAGATAAGTTTTCTTCACATTACCAAGGTTCCGGTGGAAGTAGCCATACGGCAGGAGTTAAAATTCAATTGGAGTATGATCTATTGAGCGGAAAGTTCCTGCACGTTTATGTAGGAGAAGGAAGAGAAAATGATAAAACCTTTGGTTCAACAAGCCTACAGACCATTCAACCAAAAGACTTGTACATAAGAGATTTAGGCTATTTTGACCTACATGACTTACAGAAGATCCATGATAAAGGAGCTTACTATATCTCACGTTTGAAATTAAATTCTCGAATCTATCGTAAGAATGATGAGCCAGAGTATTTTCGAAATGGGACCGTGAAGAAAGGAACACTTTATATTCAGTCAGATATGGAAGAACTCATGAATCAATTGCCCCCTGGTCAAACAATGGAGATTTCAGAGGCATACATTGGACAGTATCAAAAATTGCCAGCTCGTGTTATTATTCATCGATTAACAAAGGAACAAACAGAAAAAAGGTTGAAAGAACAAGCCAAAAGAGAAAAAAAGAAAGGTATTATCTACAAAGAACGGAGTAAAAGGCTGAGTGGAATCAACGTGTATATTACGAACCTTTCTGCAGGAAATGTTCCAACGGAACACATCCATGACTTCTATTCATTACGTTGGCAAATTGAAATTTTATTTAAAACATGGAAATCTTTCTTTCAAATTGACAAGTGCAAAGGAATCAAGAAAGAACGCTTAGAATGTCATTTATATGGGCAACTCATTAGTATTCTACTCTGTTCATCGACGATGTTCAAAATGCGTCAGTTACTCTTGGATAAGAAAAAGAAAGAGTTAAGTGAATACAAATCCATCTATATGATAAAAAATTATTATCTATTGTTTTATGAAGGATTACAAAAGGACATCCATGAATTATTAAAAGTTTTACTACGCTTGTTTTATTTTTTAGAGAAAAACGGGAGGAAATCTCACCGGTACGAAAAGAAAACCGTCTTTGATATCTTAGGTGTTGTGTATGATTATACGTTGTCACAAAGTTTCAAAGTTGCATAATTTTTTAAAAAATACCTATTTAATAGGTTTATTTGTTATGCCCATATTTAGTACAATCGTAGAAATTTTTAAATATACCCCTCACATATATCCTCTTAGTACCCTTAACTTGATGGCGATGTGGTGGGACCCCATGCCTATCAACTTAAGAAAAGTAAACACCTCAAAAACAAAAAATGAACTGATTTCCCAAAATTACTAACTATAGAGAAATAAATTTTTCGTTTAGGGGGTACTTAAAAACCTTAGCTTGATAGCGATGTGAAGGGACCCCATATAGAAATAAAGCGTTATTAAAGAGTTTTGTTAAAAATTTGTTATGTTTGACTTAAAAAAGGAAAATAATATTTATTTGTAGAAAATTTTTAAGGATAAAAATGAATGTAAAAATAGAATGACTATCTATGATAAGAAAAGGGGGCACTTATATATGCTAACAAATGATTTAGATTTTCGATTAGAACCACGTTTAAAAGAACTCTATGAACAACATAAAATAAGAGCGCAGAAGATAGATTGGGGTTATCATGAGTTTTTACCATGGGATAAGGGAATGGACTTTAAAAGAGTTCCTTGGGATGAAAGTCAAGTTACTCTTCCTTCTGGTGTAATTACGGCCATTGAAACAGCTTTATTAACAGAAGTGAATTTACCATGGTTTACAACGTATTTATCTGCGACTTTTAAAGGATCCCTTTCTGTTATTACAGACTTTATACATACTTGGACTTCAGAAGAGGATCAACATTCGAATTTATTGGAGACGTATTTACTACTCACTCGAAGTGTGAACCCTAAACGATTACATGAATTAAGAAAGTCAGTCGTTGAGGGAGGATTTGAACCTGATTTTCATACACCAATCGAAGCGATGACGTATACGACGCTACAAGAACTTGCAACGATGGTGTTTTACAATAATGTAGCTAAGGTTTCAAGTAAGCATGATCCAGATCTTGCTACATTATTACGCCGCCTTGCAAAAGATGAGACTCTTCATTATGCGTTTTATCGAGATGTCATTCGAACACATTTGGAATTGGAACCTAATTATTGCTATCATATTGCCAATGTGATTAAGAATTTTAAAATGCCAGGTGCCGTCATGCCTGATTTTGAAAATAGAATGGCTATAATTGCAAAAGAAGCGAATTATGGACCACTACAATATTTTGATCAAGTACTTGATGTAGTGGTTGATTATTGGGGGTTAAAAGACTTACGACCAATTGCGCCTTTAGCTGAAAAAGAAAGAATTGAGATTTTGGAATACCACACAAGATTGAAAAAAATACGGGATCGATTTGGTCGTTTTCAAGGGAAAACTGATCTACGTTAATGAGTATAGATTTCAGAATATAAGCGGGGAAATTACCCTTCCCTTTATGGGAAATCTGACACAATCCCTATTGTTTTGGGGTGTTTTTTACTTAATTTAATTTTTATTAAAAAAGTGGTTGACGATAAAAATGATTTTATGATATTATAAAATATTTGATAAAAAATCACATATATGTTAAGGTTAAGAAGGTTACCATATATGGAGGTGGATTATATGTTTCAAATTGGCGATAACATTGTTTATCCAATGCACGGAGCAGGTATAATTGAAGCCATAGAAGAAAAAGAATTCTCAGGAAAAAAACAACAGTATTATGTTATAAAAATGTCAATCAGTAATATGCAAGTCATGATTCCTATGGGTAAAATACTAAGTTCGAGTATACGCCCAGTTACTGATATACTTGCATTAAAACACATTATACACATTTTTCAGCATGGAGAATCAGATAAATTATTGCCGTGGAAACAAAGGTATAAAGTGAACACGGACAAAATAAAAACGGGTGAAATACAAGAAGGTGCTGAAGTTGTACGTGATTTAATGCGTATGAAGAAAGAAAAGGCACTGAATACAAGCGAAAAAAAAATGTTGGATAACGCACATGAATTTTTGATTAGTGAACTAGGATTAATTAAAGGGATCACTGAAAATCAAATAAAAAGTTTCTGTTAAGATTCATTATAGATAATGTATTAAATCCCCCGAAAATATCCTGAATTTTTCGGGAATATGATGATTATTAAAAGTAAATCATTTCAAAGACATTCAACTTCTTCAACTCACTTTTAGAGTAGGAACCTCTTTTGTTATTACTTCAATCTTATCCATTTTTATTTTTAAATTTCTTTTACGAACGTTCAAAGTTTCATCAAATAACTCGATTAAATAGTCACTTGATTTTTGCAATCCTGATTCACACTGGCACGGACAAGGAGCCGTAAGGATGAAAGAGAGGTAGGGCTTTCATTGTTTTAGGTAATATATTATCTAAGTCATTATTTCTAGAAGAAAAAACAATCAATCTCACCGCTATCTCTTTAAGAGTTCCTTAACATCTACTGAGACAGTGAATAGTAATTGTTTATCTTCTTTACGTAAAATTGATAAACGAACTGGTAACACCATATGGTCAACTACAAAAAATGGTTTCCAGACCAGGA
The DNA here is from genome assembly GCF_016483685.1 of Bacillus cereus group sp. N8. Lineage (NCBI taxonomy): Bacteria > Bacillati > Bacillota > Bacilli > Caryophanales > Bacillaceae > Bacillus > Bacillus cereus group sp. N8. Next base: position 5,247 of record NZ_JAEHBK010000047.1, read on the forward strand.
AACCATTTTTAATCTTATTTACATAACAATAGTAAATTAAGCAGTAAGAAGGAGTGCACACATGAAAAAAATGTTAACAAAAGAATTAAGTAATGAATTAAAGAAGCGAGAAGGTATTATTTCTATTACAGTTGAGCCTTATGAAAAAATCGAAGTTGGTGGAATTCGTGTAGATGGACCAGCTGTTATTCTAATTAATCAAGAATAGCTAAAAATAGTTGAATGAACGAAGAAAAGGATCAGCCTTTACGCGAAGGGAAGATCCTTTTTGTTTGTTGTTGATAATAATAGGATATACATAAATTTCATCGGATGTGATGGGGTTAAAAGGAAGGAGAGGGTCGGGATTATCATGGTGGAAAGCTTAATATTGGTAGTATTTCTTTTTATTTTATATAAATTAGTTGATAAAAAAACAAACTAATTATTTGAAACGATAGATTGTTTTCTTTTTAAGAGCGATATTTATTTTATAGTGAAATAGATAATTTAAAGGAGGAATTTAGATGGATGCAAGGAAAGAACGCATAAAATATGAGAAGATGTCAAAGAACTATAACCGTATTTATTTAGTTTCGTTTCTCCTATTAATTGTACTTGTTTGTACTAGTGTGATTATCATAGGAGCTACAGGGGGAAAATATGGAGTGTTTTTGTTGTTAGCAATTTTACTTAACGCACGGATTACTAAAGGATCTCAAAAAAAGTATGAGCAGTATTCTAATAAAGGGCGTATTTAAAATGATAAATATCTTGAAAAGAACAACCTAAATGTACATTTAAAATATCCCTATATCAGTACCTATTAATTACTAAAAAATAATCTTATATTAATAATTTTTTAGTAATTTAGGAATAGAAAACGTACCTTATTAAAATGTTATTTTCGTTCATATAATGAATTATCCTTCTAGCATATTTATAAGATTTATATCATATATTAGGAGAAAGAATGCAAGTTAGAAAGGAGTCTTATAGAATGAGTTATTTGGAGGAAAATGACTTTAGTGAACAAAATATGGTAAGTGTACCTAACCCCTACGTATATCAGACATTACAATCAGTAATTGGTAAACTTGTGGTTATTGAAACTGTAAGAGGTAATGTAAGAGGAAAGTTAAAGGATGTGAAACCAGATCATTTGCTCATTGAAGATACGGTACCGTATATTGTACGTATTCAACAAATTGTATGGATTATGCCAAAACAATGATTAAATTACATCTAATTTGATTTATAACAGATTGGCGTCATAGACGACCAAATAAAAACACAGGGTTTTATCTCTGTGTTTCTTCAAATTTTCTTTTTTGAATATATGCTTGAGCATGAATAATTTCTTCCTGAAGTTCTTTTAATTCTTCCATAGATCCTGATTCAATCCTCATGTAAGTAGTAACTAAACTAATCATCATATCCATCTTCTCTACTATATTTTGAATGACCTGTTCAGATTGCTCTTTTTTTGGGTGTTGTATTGCTATTAATACATTTTCTAAATAATTGTTCTTTCTTTGCCGGATATCATTAATAAACTGTTTTGTGTTTGAGTTCATTTGTTTTTCCTCCGTTTTGTATATATTTCCATTCTATCATATTTGAATAGAAAATATTGGATTTCCCTAAATGCACATCTGTCTAGTACATCTCCTCAAATATACAAACTAATCCCTTAACGTACAGGGAACTGGATAAAATGTGTCTAAATTATGTCTAAACGTACAATTTTCTTTTTTGATATGGTGCCCCCACATCCATCAACTTAAGGAGAATAAACGCCATCAAAACAAAAAAAGCCCCAAATTTTTCTTGAAAATAAGTTGGGGCTTTTGAAACAGAAAAGTATATTTTTAACTATGAAAACTACGATAAATTTTTCCTACTTATTAAATTCAGCAAGTAAAATTTTTTTAAAAGGATTAGGACTGTCAGTTCTACCCAAACTATTCCAATTGACGACCAACGTATGCTTGCCTCCAAGTTTACCTCCAACAAGAGTAGTAAACCCTAGAATGCCACCTGTGTGTCCCCATATCGAGACACCGCTTGGAAGCTTAGTTTCATAGATTCCAAGACCATATCCATCGATTCCTTCTTTTCCTGTAGGAACTGTAGTAAGCATTTGTTTTAGTTGCTGTTCTTTCAGTAATTTGCCACCGAGCAAGTAAGAGAAAAATTTGTTTAAGTCGTCAGCAGTAGAAATCATATCTCCAGCAGAGCTACCTGCACTTGGGTTATAATAAGTAACGTCTTTTAGCTCACTTGCTCCGTCTGGTTGGACATATCCACGGGCATGGTTAGTGCCTGGAATAACACTTGAGTTGCCTGGTAGGAATGTATTCGACAATTCAAGTGGTTCAATAATTCGATTTTCAACCTCTTCCGCATAGCTGTTTCCAGTTACTTTTTCAATAAGGATACCCAGTAATACGTATCCTGTGTTTGAATAAGACCAGCCCTTTCCTGGAGCAAAGTCTGGGGGAAAAGAAATCCCCATCTTCACTAACTCTTCAGCCGTATACGATTTTTTTGTATCCGTAAAATCAACGTCTTTTGACCTTGAGTATTCAGCGATACCACTTGTATGGTTCAATATCTCCTGGATAGTAATCTTGTTACCATCATATCCATTTCCTTGAATGACACCAGGCAACCAGTCTTCGATGTGGTCGTCTAGCTTCAGGCGATTCTCTCCAACTAATTGAAGTACAACTGTTGCGGTGAACGTCTTCGTCACACTCCCAATGCGAAAGCGAAAATCTGTTTTCATTGGTTTCTTGGTTCTCAGATCCGCTATTCCAGCGGCATACCCCCACGTTTTTCCACCCTCAGAAGTTTTAGCAAGTATCCCCGGGTATCCAAGTTGCAATGTATCCCGCATTGCTTGCTTGACGGAAGTACGATCTCGTTGAGTATTTGTTTGTAACGAACTAGATACATTTTGAGTAGGCTCTGCTTTTACAATTGAGGTTGGTGTTGTATATAACAGGGAACTTCCAGCTATTAAAAGGGCCAGACTTGCACATGTAATTTGAATACGTATTTTCATAAGGCATTCCTCTCCTCTATTCATATTGTATAAGTGTTTGCTTACTGATCCTTACTTCCTGAAAAGACTTAGGGAAAGGCCCTCACGCATATAGATTAAAGCCCCAGTACAAAGGTATCTATCAATACCAACAATTTGAGCCAGTTAAATCTCCATCCCTTCTATAAAAAAATTATTCAAAGGTATGAAAGCATATTATGTACCCTTAGTTATTGTTAGGATTAACACAACATGAGACATAGCCCCAACCCATATTTTACTTTATTTATCCATGATATGTATTGAGAAAGAATGTAAATTCGAATCCTTTCCGTACCCCAACTATTGATCGTTTTTTTCACCTATTATAATTAGTTATTTAGAATTTCATAATAAAAAACTGTAAAAAAATAACGAGTCCCTTAACGTACAGGAAGCGGTTGAAAAATATGTCTAAACGCACAATTTTCTTTTTTTGATATGGTGCCTCCATCGCAATCAAGCTAAGGTTTTGAAGTACCCACTAAATGAAATTTTTCTTTCTCTATAGTTAGTTATTTTGAGAAGTCAGCTCATTTTTTGTTTTTGGGGTGTTTACTTTTCTTAAGTTGATGGGTGTGTGGTGCTACCCCTTCATAACGTTCTTTGAATAGTTCTAAGTCCTCTGGTGCGGGTTCATTATCACATAGCTTTTTAAAAGATATCATACGAATATCATTTTGTAATAAATCAATACGCTCTTCATAAAACGTTTTGTCGAACCCTTCTTTGTCAGCAACATCATAATGAAGTTCTGTTTGTGATCTACGCTTTTTCTTATAAGAATCCATAAGGATTTTCTCTTTTTCGTTAAACATCATGATAAAAACGGTACGCTCTAGATTCATGATTTGGTTTGCTACGCTTAATGTTTCATCTAACACTTTTGCGCGTTCTTCTTCACTTAACTTCATAACTCAATAACAATGACTGTAACAAAAACGGTCGTTTTTGTTACAGTCAACATTTTAAAGTTTGTATTGAAATTTCGAATTTATAGAAGTATCATATACATATTCAAACATCTGAAGATGTATATGATACTTCTATAAAGAAAAAATAACCAATGGAGGTGTTGGAATGGGAAACGAAATGCAACAATTTAAAGCTGATTTCTTTAAGGCCTTATCTCATCCTTTGCGAATAGGTATTCTTGAATTATTATCCGAGGGTGAAAAAAGTGTAAATGAAATGCAAACTATTCTAAATAAGGAGGGTTCAGCTGTTTCTCAACAACTGAGCGTACTACGTTCAAAAAATATTGTTGTTGGCACCAAAGATGGAAAAAGAGTTTTATATTCACTACGGGATCCTATGATTGTGGATTTATTAGTAGTTGCAAAGCGAATTTTTAACAACCATTTAATCGATACAATTTCAATGTTAGAGGAACTGGATGAGACAGAGCGTGCACCGATAGTTAAGGAGGGATAGGTTGAGCATTGAAGTTAAGAAAGAAGATTTCATCCAACATGGGATTGAGATATTTCGCTCAATAGGAGCTCATCACATTTGTAAAGTTTGTATTAAAAGTGGGAATTCCTGTTGTTTTTCATGCCAGCATTTACAAGATGGCGTTGGATGTCAAAAAAGAAATACAGCTTGTACAGCTTGGTTATGTGGGATTCAAGGTTTTTTATTTGATCAAATAGGGTTATTAGATGAATGGACTCGTTTTTGGATTAAAATTCCAGGGAAGATGTTTCGTAGAGATAGTACCCCAGATAGGGTAAGGATTACATCGTTTATAGATACGAAGAAGCTAGATAGTCGAGCCGGGGAACTTCTAGCAGAAAGGTTGGAATCCTACGTACAACAAGGTGGAGATATAGGTAAATTAGAGCGTCATTTAAGCAAAACGTATAGTAAATATTAAGATGATGTTTTCTTATGGAGTAATGAAAATATCCTGAAATAAGAGCACGAGAAATACATTTGTAATTCAGATTTATTAAAAATAGAAAAGAAGGGTTTGTAATGAGAGGATTATTTACCGGAAGGTTTGAAGGATATTCATTGAGGCATTTTCAAAAAGATCTTCTTTCAGGAGTAATTGTTGGAGTTGTTGCGATTCCACTTGCTATGTCTTTTGCAATAGCCTCTGGTGTTAAGCCGGAGTATGGGATTTATACAACATGTATTGCCGGGATACTTATTTCGCTATTTGGTGGTTCAAAGTATCAAATTGGAGGGCCTACAGGGGCTTTTGTTCCGATTCTTTTAGGAATTGTAATTACCTATGGGTATGAAGATTTACTACTTGCTGGTTTATTAGCTGGAATTATCTTATGCCTTATGGGAATTTTTAAACTAGGATCTTTAATTAAGTTTATCCCACGACCTGTAACAATTGGCTTTACATCAGGTATTGCCATCATTATCTTTACGGGACAGATTGCTGGTTTTTTAGGTCTAACAGGTATAAAAAAGCATGAGGAATTTATAGTAAACCTGAAGGAAATCTTCACTCATATCGGTACTATCAATTTTTACAGTGTTATAACTGCTTTGATTTGCCTTTTTGTTATACTCATAACACCAAAGATTTTGCCAAAAGTACCAGGTTCATTAATAGGTGTTGTTATTTCAACTTTAATTGCAACTGTATTTTTCTCAGGTCATGTACCTACTATTGGTACAGCATATGGTACGATTCCAAACACACTTCCTCAGTTTGATATACCAGAAATCACATTAGAGCGTATAAAACAGTTAATTGGTCCTGCATTTGTTATTGCCATGTTGGGTGGTATTGAATCTCTTTTATCCGCTGTCGTGGCAGATGGTATGACAAATAGTAAACACAACAGTAACAAAGAGCTTATTGGTCAGGGAATTGCCAATATTGTTACACCGTTCTTTGGAGGAATTCCAGCAACTGGAGCGATCGCTCGAACAGCAACTAATATTAAGAGCGGAGCTACATCTTCGATGTCAGGTATTATTCACGGGATATTTGTGTTATTCACACTTCTACTATTGGCTCCATATGCTTCACATATTCCACTTGCCAGTATGGCTCCGATTTTAATGGTGGTAGCTTGGAATATGAGTGAACAAAAACATTTTGTTCACATACTTAAAATGAAGACAGGGGATTCCCTTGTATTGCTTGTAACATTTTTGCTTACTGTATTTACTAGTTTGACAACAGCTGTAGAAATCGGTCTTATTTTAGCTATTATTTTGTTTACAAAACGTATGAGTAATATGCTTGTTATATCTAAAGTGCTTCCAGATCACACAAAAAAGAACGAAAAATTATTACCACACGTGGTAAATAAAACTCATGATTGTCCACAAATTAGCATTTACACAATAGAAGGTCCACTGTTTTTTGGTGCGGCTCAAACATTTGAACAAAACATTCTAGCGACCATTCATTATAAACCTGAAGTTTTAATTTTACGTATGGGAAAAGTTCCTTTTATCGATACAACAGGAGAAGCTTATTTTAGGAATATTGTTCAGCATTTTAAAAAGCAAGGTGGCGTACTTCTTGTTTCAGGAATTCAATCAGAGTTAAAAACAACTCTAGATAAGAATGGATTATACGCTGAGATTGGGGAAGAGAACTTTTTTGATCATACGGGGGAAGCAATTAACTGTGCTTTAGAATATTTGAATACGAAAAAATGTATAGGGTGTAAGCATTTCGCTTTTCGTGAATGTACCAGTTTTTCTCAGCAATCTCAAGAAGGGAATACAATAAATAATAAAGCAAATGCATTGGATTTTTAAACAATTTATTTAACGTACAAAGTTTTTTTGATGTCTAAGAAAAAATTCATTATAAACCTTGGATATAAAGGAGAATGAACAATGTCTGAATTTAACGATCAAGTATTAAATATTTTAGAAGAAGTATGTGAAAATGATATCGTAAAAGATAACCCAGATGTGCAATTATTTGAAGAAGGGGTTCTAGATTCTTTTGGTACAGTATCCTTATTAGTAGAATTTCAAGAACGCTTAAATATTGAAGTCTCTATTTCTGATTTCGATCGTGATGAATGGGCGACACCAAACCTGATTATTAAGAAATTGAAAGATCTGCGATAAAATAGATGGTTAAGAGATAGATAAGAAAAGCTTCTTAAATTTCAGCTTAGGAATTGTTTTTCTTACAAAGGCGGAAAAAGGAAATTGAAAATAATGCTTATCTATTCGCATGCATGATAAAGAGTGGAGGAAATAAAAATATGTCTAATTTACCAAACTGCCCAAAATGCAATTCAGAATACACTTATGAAGATGGGAATCTATTTGTTTGTCCAGAATGTGCTCATGAATGGACTTTAGAATCAGAAACTAACAATAGTGAAGATACAAAGGTAATCAAAGATGCAAATGGAAATGTTTTAAATGATGGTGATTCTGTAACAGTAATTAAAGACCTCAAAGTAAAAGGAACTTCATCAGTCGTAAAAATAGGTACAAAAGTAAAAAGTATTCGTTTAGTTGATGGAGATCATGATATTGATTGTAAAATTGATGGTTTTGGAGCTATGAAATTAAAATCTGAATTTGTTAAAAAGGTATAAATACGATTTTAATACAACAGAACTAGTTTGATTCAATCGTTTAAATCTAATGAATATACAACATTTTCAAGATAGAAATGAAACAACTTTTATAATAGAAAGGCGCCATTCATGATAAGTATTCTTGAATGAGGTCTTTCTATTTTTTGAACTTATCTCAACCATACCCGTGTACTTTTGGAAGATGATGCGTAAATATGCTAGAAGCATAAGAACCAAAATTACTTAATAAGGAAATTCGGCTTTTCATTTAGAAAATAATAGATTAGCGTGGGTTTTATGTCATGTGGTTGGCGACCCCTATTATGGGTCACCCCTAATCATTCATTAGTTAGCTACTGAAAATACTTTGTTTCAATTGTATGATTAGGGTGTATGATAATAAGTTTAAAAATTATAGAGAAAACCCCGATTTGATTATGTTTGGAAATAAAAGTAAGCCTATGACTCAAAATTACATGTATCTTGGCTGTACCCCTATGTTCACCTGTGTTTTTAGAAGAACTAGCCTATTCTTGGTCCATTGGAGAGGTAATGTTATCTTTATATGTATCAATGTAGATATTTCCATTTGCAGCAAGTACAGCATACGTAACATCTTTGTAGCGAAGGTTACGTTTTTTTAGTTCACATTGTAATTCTAACTCCGTCTGATTGTTTTGCCTTAGGTTCTCTGTCATAATTTCTCCATCCATAATTAGCTCGATGGGGAGTTTACACTCTTTTTTTGTTGGTATATTTAAATCTTGTTTTGTAACAGTACGATATTCAGGTTTTTTCAAAACAGATATTTTACCATTTGTTTCAACTACGACATAAAGAACTTCTTCAATGTTAAAAATACCATTCTCTCTTAATTGTTGGTTTAAATAATCTAGAGAATAGCGCATTTTTCGCATATTATTTTCTAAAATTTTTCCGTTTTCAATAATGACTGTTGGATTTCCGGCAAATACTTTTCTGCCTATCCGACTTTTCATGGATATATAACTAACCATTAAAATGATAAATACTAAAATAATAAAAGCGATAACTGCATGATGAGTTTTTACGTTTAAATTAAATGCCAAATTTGCAATAATACTTCCGATAGAGATAGCACCAATAAAATCAAAGGTATTCATTTCAGCGATAATTTGCTTTCCTAATATTTTAGCTCCGATAAATAAAATCGAGAAAGATAACAGTGTTCTCAAAATAATCTCTATATGTTCAGACACGAGTAGCTCCTCCTTTTGGGATTGCGTGTTCGTATTATAACAATTTATATAAGGCTAGTATGTATCATTGTAAAAGAATTTATTATGTTCAATAGCATTAAATAGTTCATGTAGATGAATTAATCTGGGTTCCGTTGCCAAGTTTCTCAAGAGATAAAAAGAGACATGAATGTAAGAGGAAATATAATGATGTTGAATGCTTTGATACAGAGTACATTTTTTGAAATCGAATAGACTATGAATTATCAAAAAGAGATTGGATTCCCCTAAAGAATATTAACTAGTTAAATATGAACTGATTTGAATTACTGGGATATGTTTTCTGCCTACAAAATCCTGTATCACTCTCACCTATCCAGAAAATCATAACTTTTTAAACTGGTGATTTCTTTGAGGAAAAACAATCATGTACCGACAGATATAAATATTTTAAGAACGTCCCTAAAATATATTTTTGGTGTTTTTAAATTAAATGAGAAGTGAGTATGATATGCATTGTTTTCTTATTATCTAAATAAGAGTTTCTTAAATTACTTATATAAAAGCTAATGGACGAGTATTAATACTTATGAAGTAACTTTTATCTGATAAGAAAGGGGCATCAGATTTATGAATAACCTTAATTTCCTTTGTGAACAATTTGCTAAAATTCTTAATGGAAAAAGCAACATAAATTAGGGTGTTTGTTCTGTCTCCTTGCGTCGTAATATTAAAGTGTTTGTTCAAGGACGACCAAGCACCTCAGTGATACCGGTTGGGATATCTTTTGAATCGTTAGATCAAAATGGCAATGCGTTGAACTTGGGAGAAATCACTATTTTACAAGAAGAAATTCCTTTATTTATGCAATCAATTGTTCAACAAGGGATTATTGTTAGCGCCTTACATAATCATTGGTTATATATGAAGCCATTGATTATGTATATTCATATCCAATCTGTTGAACCACCATTGAGTTTTGCAAAAAAATTGGCAAATTCCTTTTCGGTTTTAAGTAGTTATCCAATTACTGATAACGGGAGCTAATGTTAAGTAGATCCTATTTATTCATTTCTCATTTTAGATATTCCATTTGTTGGTAATTTTTTATCATTTGGTTGCTGGTTCTGGGCCTAATTGCTTGAGGAACTAAAATATAGTCAGTGTCCAAATTGGTCACAGGACTTCAACCTTAGGATTTCTCCACCAGTTGCCTGTCAGCTACGAGGCGACTTAACTCTTACCTCGGTTGGACTTTCACCAACTAACAATTAACGGTTTGCTGGGCACACAACATAAAAAAAACCGCTCCTTTTCGAGCGGTTTCCTCTTAGAATGAAGGTTATCCATTCTATGTGGCAATGTTTGCATGAAAACAATAAAAATTAATAATTTCCTACACAAAAAAACAGAAACAGAAAAACACTATCCAGCATTACGTTCCATTACAAAAACCAAACAACCCTTTTCAGACCATGGTTCATGTTCTGTATTAGGTCCATAACAGAGATAAGAACCTGCTCCATACTCAACATCATTGCTGATAAGAGCTCCATCTAATACGAATAATTCCTCGGTATCCTTATGCGTATGTTGAGGGAATTTTGCCCCCGGTGCAAATCGTACGACATAACGCAGTTCACCATTCTCATCTCGTAATGGAATTTGTTCTATACCATCCATAACAAATTTCTACTCACTGTTTGTGATATCAACGGAAAATAAATCTTTCATGTTATCATCTCCTTCTATACAAATAGTAATTTACGATGATATATTGGTCAATATGAACAAAAATGAACTATTCTTCAGGAGGAATGAATTATGGAAATTCGTTTGTTACAGACATTTCAAGCTGTTGTCCAATGTGGTAGTCAGATAAAAGCAGCAAATCTGCTGCAATACGCACAATCTACCATCACTCTACACATCAATCAATTAGAAGAAAAACTCGGCATCAAACTGTTTGAGCGTAAAGGAAAACAAATGGTGCTAACCGAAGCCGGAAGACTTGTGAAAGAACAGGCAGATATTTTATTAAATCAAGTGGATGTAATCACCGAAACCGCAAAAGAATTTTCAATCGGTCAGAAAGGACTTATTCGGATTGGAGCAATTGATTCCATTGGCAAAACAAATTTGATTTCCGTACTAACAACGTTTATGAAAGAACACCCACAAATTTGTCTTTCCATCGAAAGTGGCGTAACCCAACAATTTAGTCAACGGATTATCGCTAATGAACTTGATATTGCTTTATGTCCCCCTCCATCACCAGAATTAAATCTTGAATTTTATCCGCTATATGAAGAAAAGCTTTGTTTGATACTGCCCATCGACCATCCATTATCTACACAAGAAAAAATTTACATATGCGATTTGGAAGATGAAAATTTCATTTTAACTGGACAATTGTGTGATTATCGGCGAAAAATAGAGCATGGTTTTCTTCATCATGGCATTCATTTACACTCTAATTACGATGCAGCAAGCATGGAGATGGTTTTAAATCTTGTATTGCAAGGGTTTGGTATTGCTATGCTACCTAGCAATTTCGTTGCCAATCCACATCAATACGCTATTCGTGACATCGATGATATTTCATTCGCTTTACCTGTTGGATTAATCCGCAAAAAAAATATAGCCCTCAGCCCTGCTACAGAAAAATTGGTAGCTAACATATTTTCATCCTGCTAAACAAACACAAAAACCAGCTAATGTTTGTCAAGTAGGGGTTTGTGTAGTAACGGAACAGAAACGGCAATAGGAATCCAAACCCCTTAAGGTTTTACCAATATAGGGGTTTGGCACATGCCCATCAAGCTAAGATTTTAAAGTACCTCTACATGGAAATTTTGTGTTCTTATAGACCTAAAATTTATTTTTATCGTTTTGAGGGTAACGTGTTTTCTTAAGTTGATGGGCATATGGCTGTACCCCATCGCTATCAAGCTAAGATTATGTAAAATTAATTTCAGGTGAGAAAATCCCTATGTTCTAATGACTAATTGTTTATCATTTAAAGAATTGCATACGAAATAAACCCTAATGGGTTTGGTTTTTTTAAAATTAAGCTGCATGATTATGAGACATGGAATAATTGTATACGACGCCTAAAATATCAAAGACTGTTTTCTTCTCATACCTATGGGATTTTCGCCCGTTTTGCTGCAGAAGATTGGACAGGCGAAGTAGTATCTTTGATAACTTTTGGGTGTCTTTTTGTATTGTTTGGAATAGAAGAAGAAAATAGTTTTTAATCATATATATGGCTTTATATTCACTAAGCTCTCGTTTTTTCTTCATGAGGAGTAATTGACGCATTTGAAACATGATAGAAGAACAGATTAGAATGGCAATCAATTGACCATACAAATGGCATTCCAATCGTTCTGGTTTTATCTTTTTACAATGATGAATTTGAAAAAATGATTTCCACGTTTTAAATAAAATTTCGATTTGCCAACGTAAAGAATACCAGTCATGTACGTGCCCCATCGGGACAATATCTATAGGGGTGTTTGTCATATACACATTTATACCACTGAGCCGTTTACTACGAGGAGAATATGTCATTCCTTTCTTTTTCTCTCGAATAGCTTGATCTCGTAGGCGTTTTTGTTGTTGTTCTTTGGTAAGTCGATGGAAGATGACACGAGTTGGTACTTTGTCATTCATCCCTACATAAGCATCTGTTATTTCATAGGTTTGCCCTGAGTGTAGAAAATTCATCAAATTCTCTATATCTAACTGAATGTATTGCGTATTCTTCTTTATTCGTCCATCTTGAAAGTACTCTGGGTTAGGATTTTTCTGATAAATACGTGTATTGGATTTAATACGAGAGATATAGTAAGCTTTCTTATCGTGTATATGTTGAAGATCTTTGAGGTGAAAATAACCTAAATCTCGGATACACAAATCATTCGCTTTCACAGTCGGAACGCACAAAGAACCGTAGGTTCGATCATGTTGTTTACCTGGTCCCGTATGAATGTGGAGAAACTGTCCACTTAAAAGATCATATTCAAGTTGAATTTTCACACCAGCCTTATGGCTACAACCTCCTGCACCAGGATAAGCCGATGAAAATACATCTGGAAGTTGAAATGCAGTAGAATCTAAGATACGAATACGTTTAAAAATAGGATTATATGAAGTAGAAAACAGCCTAGATGAAGATAATTTCTGATTCAGAAGTTTAGCTAATACTTGTTGTAGAAACTGCACGGCTGCGGCGTTAAATCTTTGATTTAGTCCTTCAGGACTTATGAGTACTTCTGTTGATGCTTCTAAACAACTACATAACTGGGTTAAGGAAGTTTTTGCTACACTTTGGCTTAGCTATACGCATAAAGCTACTAAATCTTGTGCTTGATACTTACTTGATCGCTGTACAAATCCAACATCTCTAGCTAGATTCTGTAAGGTATTTGGGGATAAAAAACTCTGAATCTCCTGTGCAAATAATTGTAACTCGTCAGATATAGAAACAGACATACAAAAAACGCCATCCTTTCCTATGATTCTACAGAAAGAATAACGTATTCTTTATTTTTTGGACATTTTAAATTGAATATAAGTAGACTTTTTTAATTGTGTTTCACTATAAGGGGTCGCTGTATATCACCATCAACCTAAAAATAGCGAGTTATCCCAAAACGATAGAAATAAGATTTGTTACCATACACCTTTTAATCGAAATCAAATTTTATTAAATATGAATTTTTTTACTTTTTTGTTATTATTTTATTATAGGTCGGTATTTAGAGAACATTATTATATTAATAAATTTGCATAAATCTAAAAGGAGAAGACATGAAAAAATCAATTGAAAAATTAGTTAAATCCATAACAGAATCAACTTCTATAACAGACATATGTGATAATCAAATATGTAACACATTAAGCCCTGTAATAGATTTTTTCATCTTTCCAGAATATCGTATTTTTAATGCGACTACGTATTCCAGCAAAATAGTTTCCTTATTAATTTTTTTAGCTATAATTGTTGTATTTGGACTTCTATTTGAATTCATTCTAAAGAAAGCATTTAAACAAGGTGCTCTTTTAGAATTAACGATAAAAATTTTCGGGAAAATAATGACCATTGCAATACTCTTTTATGGTATTAAAATAGTTATATATTTAATACAGTTAAAAAAATACTAAACTAATTTTTTGTTAGAAAGTCGCCCATCACCATTTAACTAAAGCGAAATTGTATCCCTAAAATGAAAAAAACGTTATCCTTTCCTATGATTCTATAGAAAGAATAGCGTATTTTTTCATTTTAGGGGGTATTTTGTTTTATTAGCTTGATAGCGATGTGGCTGTACCCCTATTACATATTTATTTTTGGAAAAATAGCCTAACTCCAAATACTAATAATACTGTGCCAGTAATACCCTCTATTGTACGATTCACCTTTTCTTTTCTTAAAAAAGTTCTTAATTGACGTATTAGAGAGATATAAAGTAGATACCATATTGCTGTCAAAGTCGTAAATGTGAGTCCCAACAAAAGAAATTGGAAGAAATGACTTTGATTACTCACAATAAATTGGGGTAGAAAACTAAGGAAAAATACAGCCGTTTTTGGGTTTAAGATTGCCGTGGTAAATCCTTGTTTAAAACTTTTAACAGTTCCAATATCCTTAGAGTTTATTTCCACTGAACCTGACATATCTTCTTTTTTAGAAAAGGCATTTTTAATTGACTTTACAGCTAAATAAATTAAATAAAATGCCCCAGCATATTTTATTAATGTAAATAGCATAGCAAATTTCATTAAGATAGCAGAGAGTCCTAGTGTAGCCATTATTGTATGAATCATCATTCCAGATACCGTTCCTAAGACGGTCTTTATCCCACCATTTCTACCATGAGAGATAGTGTTTTTTGTAACTAAAGCAAAACCGGGACCAGGCATCATTATAATAAGGAGTGCTGTAAGGATAAATAGTAAATAATTTTCCATGTTCTGGTATTTCCTTTCTGATTTTTAGTTTCGCTTATAGTATAGCTTTTTTCCTTAAAACATTAAATATAAAAAGTGTGATCAGGATAGTATCATAAACTTTCAAGGTGTTGTAATTGAATTATAGAGGACTTCACTTGAATAATGTTCTTCTGTAAATGAGCGTTTTAATGGAATACCAATTACATAAATAATCAGATTTTTGTATGAAAGGATAACTCAATTAAATAAATTAAGAGCGTTTTTTAATCACTTTTTCTCGGAACACTCTTAATTTTCTTCCGTTTATCGAGGGTATTAGTATCAACTTGACCAAACATTATCCAAAAACTACATTGATAAAACACACAGCAAAGCTATGCATACATTTTCTTTAGACAATTAGCTAACTATCATCTAAGCTGTAATTTTATGAAAATATAATAGCTGATTTCAAACGTGATTGGAAATAAATGTAAGTCTATGACCTATTTTTACACGTATCTCGGCTATACCCCATATTGATATAAAGGCGTTATCCTTTCCTATGATTTCTCAGAAAGAATAACGCCTTTTTCTTTTTAGGGGGTATTTTGTCTAGTTAGCTTGATAGCAATGGGGGCACCATACATGCCCATCAACTTAAGAAATTAATTGTTCCCCAAAATGAAAAAAATGAGCCAAACTCTTATGAATAACTGTGAAAAGATAAAATTTTTGTTATGGGAGGTTTCTAAAAATCTTAGCTTGATGGCAATGTGGTTCTACCCCACACCCATCAACTTAAGGGATATTTTTATACAAAATGCGATCTTTTCACGTAGTATTTTATTATCGTTTA
>NZ_JAEHBK010000048.1:0-19988 GCF_016483685.1 Bacillus cereus group sp. N8
TTACATTACTGCTTTTAAAAGTTCTGTTACTAATGGAAGTACTCCACCTAAGAATGATAAAACTGCCATTGCGATTGCCATATTGTTTCCTCCTCTTGTTCGTATTAAGATGTGGTGAATCTTTATACCTCTATTATAGTAAGCGCTTACATTTATAACAATACATTTCTATATGTAATATTGCATATTTATACGTTTAGACAATAATTAGACCTCTATTAATCATTCCTTAATGGTATCATAGCGAGGTGAGAGTCTTTAAGGGTTCTCCTTAATAGGAGGAAACGGATATGGAAAGAGTGCAAGCGATTATTGACAGTAATCTGAAATTCAAGAGTTGGGTTAAACAGGTATTAGCTGTAGGCGGAATATTAGGATTCTGCTACTTGGTATTATATGTTTTATGTTTCTTATTTGCTATGTAAATACTATATAACTCCACTAGTGGAGTCTTGCCTACAGAGGTAAGGCTCTTTTGTTGTATCTGAGGTGAATTTATTTTGGAGGTACTCCAAAATATTGGGTTGATGGGTATGTGGTTCTACTTCTATCACTGAAAGTAAACTTCATTTTTATTTTTAAGATAAATTAATGCTTCTGCTTTTGTAAATCTAAGTGTAGTTCATTCTACTTTGGGACAAGCACTTCAATGCGAAGTTGAAATTGTTCCTAATCAAAACGATGGTTTATACAGTGTCTACGGAATAACACCTGGTGACGTTATTATTACTGCACAACGTGTATTGAACTCAGAATTAACGCAGATTCTTTAGTTTTAAAAGTAAAGTGGTTCAAGTCGGAGGAAGACACCTTAGAGTGTTTTTTCTTTATTTTCAAAAGGACCTGCCCAATTAATGCGTAAAAGCATAAAGTAAGGTGAACCCGATAAAATACATGAGTGACCTTGAATTTCCCCTCCTACTCAAAGGAGAGATTAATATGGGATTTGGTGGTAGTTGCGGCTGCGGCTTTTCTGGAGGATTTGCTTTATTAGTTGTATTATTTATTTTATTAATCATAGTTGGAGCTGCTTGCTTCTGCTAAAAAAACTATCGGAAAAGACACTATTATATGGGTGTCTTTTCTTTAATTAATTCACATTAAATTACTTAAATTTTATAAGTAGATGTAGTAAAATATAAATTGGGTGGGAACCCAGATATATTTGTGCTGTAAGAAAAGTCTTATGTAGATTAAGTAGAGAGAGGCACTTCAAGAGGAGTGTCTTTTCTTTATGCGTTAATAAGCCCTCCTATTTCCGTAGGTGGGCTATATCTTTATTACACAATAACAAAGTATACTCTCTTTTTCTCATAAACTACATGTAATTATACATATTTGTTAAAATTACACTAAATAAATATTACATGTAGTAAAATATAAATTGTGGACACGTTCTATAAAGCAGATTCTCCGATTAAAAGGCGTAACATATCTCAACCAGGTTCTGGTGCAAATACTTAGGAAAGATATAAAGATGCGAAAAGTTTCCTAGTGAAATCTAGTCTTAAGCAGCAATTCCAAATAGTTGATGGATGAACTTCACTTGATTTTGGACAGACTTGTCCAATAAAACAAGTTGCCCTTTTTTCACCATATGCATAGCTTCTATTCCAGAAAGAATGGATGTAGCTGTGCAAAAGGATTTCAATCCTAACATCGAACGAACCCGCTTTTTAATAAACCGATGATCTTGTTCCACTATGTTATTGAGATATTTCACTTGCCTTAGTTGGATGCCTAATGGCATCTTTTTTTCTTTTCTCAATTTTTCAACTGCTATAGGATAAGCTGGATTCTTATCTACTGTCACGACACGAGGCTCAGAAATATGAAAAGACTGCAAAGCTTTCTTGAAGAATCGCTTTGCAGCCTTGTGGTTTCTTGCTTTGCTTAGGTAAAAATCAATGGTATTTCCTTTCGAATCGACAGCACGATACAGGTACATCCATTGACTTTTCACTTTGATATATGTTTCATCGACTCTCCAAGAGTCATTGGTTTGCTTGAGATGACGACGGATTCTTTTGTCAAATTCAGGACCATACTGATGAACCCAACGCATAATCGTTGTATGAGCAACGAATAAGCCCCGTTCCTCCATCATTTCCACCAAATCACGAAAGCTCAAGTTGTACCATAGGTACCATCTTACTGTTTGCAAATAATATTATGATGATAATGTTTCCACTTGAATAAATTTCGCTTTTCCATACTGATCACGCATCTTTTTTAGAGTAATAGTATCAGTATGTCCAAGATTTAGAGATTACCTGCAATTATCTTGAATTTTTCGCACCAGAACCTCGAACAGGTCGTACAGCAATAATATTTGACAATTCCAGCTATTTTTCGACATTTTTTTGGCTCCTTACGCAAAAATATTGTAGGTAGCTGAAATTGTTACATCTCTATAAAAAAACATACAACCTTACCAACAAATACAGGGTTGTATGTTTTTAATATTATTTACATGTATTCAGGTGCAATCCGGTCCTGTTTGTGGTTGTCTGATTTGTGGTTCTCCTATTTGGACAATCTCTCCATTTTTTACAATCTTAGCACCTTCATATAATTTATCTGCATAATTTTTAAGGTCCTGCCAGCTATCCTTCGCTATCTTCAAATCTATTTTTAATAAAGCAAGACGGTCTGGATTAATTCTGTCAACATTATTTAGTAAAGAATCATATTTTGCTCCGATTGTACGCCACTGATTCGATATATTTTGAAGAGCAGTAATAGCTGTATCAATTGTTTCAGTCATATGTTCCGTTTTATTTTTGGCATCTGTCAAAATAACTAATTCTGCCTCTGCTCCAGAAATTCTGGACTTTAACTGTTCTATTTCTTGTTGTGCAGATGCGATATTCTTGTCAGCAGTGACAATCAATGGTATACCAACTGGAGGCATAAATACAGCTGCAGCTATATAGCCACCACGTTTATCATAGTTTTCTTTAATTATATTATTATAATTACTGATTTGTTGTTGTAGAAGTGGGATACCGGCGTTCGTACTTTCTAAAATAGACTTCAATTGATTGGAATCTTCTTTAAAACTTCTTGTATCTTCAGCCATTGTATTTCGGAATGTTTTCAACTTTTCTAGTAGCCCATCCACTTCTTGGCTATTTTTCAAAATACTATTATATAATTTCTCCAGTTCATTTTTTAATACCACTGTATCCTTTTGATCTATAGCTGCTAGTAATTGATCATAACTCGCTTGAAAGGTAGCATTATAATTCACACTATTCTGAGTCGTTTTCATAATATCAGGCTTTAGATTATCTAACCAATATGTTGCATTCGTTTGCGCATCCTTTTGATGCTGAATCATGTTTGTTTTGAAATCACCATTTATAGAACTTATTTTACTTAAATCTGTCTGTTGTTGATTACGGATTGTTTGAGCATATGAATCCATTGTAAGGATATTTGCCCCCATTTTCTCCATTACTTCTTTATATTTATCAGGACCCAAATCATAGCTCGTACTATCTTCTTGCTGTTGGGACACACTATTTTGTACAGTTTGTTCTGCTGCAAAAGTATGAAGTGGAGTTACATTACTCGCTGCCATTCCAGTAATGATCGTTGATAAAATAACTTTCTTATACAATTTTTTATTCACCTTTTTCACCTATTCTCTCAAATGTATTACATATTTTATTAAATTCATAAGCTTCTATTCTTTACTTCAAATGAATTACGATCATTGCAAATAAAACAACATATTAAAATAGGGGTTTTCATACTTTCTTATTCTATAATCTTTATCAAGTTTCATAACTATATAGGAAATCTCCTGTTCAAACTTGAACAGGAGATTCACATTATGTGTTCTTCAAAAGGGAAAGTCAGTATATTATTTTTTTCATTACTTCGGCAATTTTTTGAAGTAATATTATTTTTTCTCTTCTACAAATGAAATCTCAGCCTTTTGAATATTTTCAGCATACTTGTTAACCTGTTCCCAACTACCTTTAGCTATCTTCAGATCTACTTTTATAATAGTAGCAAGCTTGTCTGGGTTAATTCTGTCAACATTGTCATTCAATGATTTATATTTCGCCCCCATTGTCTCCCACTGGTTCTTTACATTTTCAAGGGCAGTAATAGCTGCATCAATTGTTTCTGTTAAATTATTAGTATTATTTTTCAAAATCGTTAACTTAGCTACCTGTTGTTTTGCAGTGGAAATATTTGCTGTTAGCTCAATAATCTTTTCTTGTGCGGTTTTTATCTGCTGCTGCGATGTAACAACTCCGTATATCCCGCCTCCTAATGCACCTGCACCAATAGGCGCAAAGATAACTGTAGCAGTTAAGTATGCACCGAGAGCAGTTGCAACCGATGATGCAATATAAACTTTGTTATTCTCATCAATTAATGTTTGATTTGCTCCGATTTGTTTCTCCATCAATGGAATTCCAGCATCTTGACCAGCTAAAATGTCTGTAATTTTGTTCGCATCAGTTTTTAAATTTTGTGTATCCAGTTCTAATTTGCCGCGAAAGGCTTTCAAATCTTTTACTAATTTGTCCACTGCATCTTTATTCTCTGAAACACTATCATCTAAACTTGTAAGCACAGCTTTTAGCGTTTCTTTGTCATTTTTATTTACAGCTTCTACCAAAACATCGTAATAATTTTGAAATTGTGTATTATAATTGATAATATTTTGATTCGTCTGGATTATTTGCGGTTTCAAACCATCTAACCATTGCTTTGCATTTATTCTAGACGCATCGAGGTTTCCCCTAATGCTTGTTTGTAAATCATTGTTAATTACAGTTAAACCATCAAAATTAACATTTGCTTGTTTAACAATAGTTAAAGCATACAGATCCATTACCAACATATTGGATCCAGTTTTCTCTATCGCATCTTTAAGCCCTTCTGGTCCAAGTGAATACTCAGGGTACTCAGGGGAGTTATTTGCTGCATCTGCATAAATAGGTGCTGGTTTTGTTGTATTTTCCGCTGCCGAGGCATATGATGGTGTAATGCTACCCGCTGCGATTGTTGCTATTAATGTAGATAAAGCCATTACTTTATAAGGTTTTTTCATTATATTCATCTCTCCTTATATTATATTATATTATTAAAATTACCGTTCTTCATTTTACTATTTTCCTTCTGTTACTTTTATGTTTGTAACACTATTTTCATATTCCGTTGTTTGTTTATTCAATTCATCCGTAAACGTTTTGAGTTCTTTTAATTGTGCTTGTAATGCATTAGAATCTATTTTTGTATCAGTATTAAGACTTGTCTTCATTTGAAGCATTGTGCCATTAAAGATGTCCCAACCACTTACTAGCTTGTCAAAACTCTCAATTTGCTTTTTAACTACTCTTGTAAAGTTATTTAACTGTAGATCAATAAGTGTCATTTGAGTTGCTTGCACTTCAATTCTCGATAGTTTTTGTAGCAATAGAATTTTTTGTTGTTGCTTCTGACGAACATCATTATTCAGTTTTGTTACTTCATCATTTTGGAGTTGTCCAACTTGGTTATAAATCACTTCTAAATTAGACGTGTCTAAAGTATGATCCTTACCTGCGTCTATCCAAATATCAATAACCGTCTTTCCAATATTTATAGAACCTTTTACATTTTCTTTTGGTAGAGCTAGAAGTTTTGTAAAATTATCTTGAATGCTTTCATCAAGTTGTTTAATTTCCGTTCTGAATTTTTCAATGTCTCCGCCTGAACTCTTATAAAGTTCCATCGCTCTGCTAACTTTACTAGAAAAACTCTTACTATCTTCAACCAAGTCATTTTTATAATTGTTTAAGTCTACTGAAGTTCCTTTAATATCATACTGAATTGCTTGCATTTGATCTTGAAGTGCATTAAAGATACTTACAAAGTCGTCTTTTGCTTGTGAATCGTCATTCACTTTACCAGATAGTTCAACCAATATATCATAATAATTTGTAAATCTTGTCCCAAAATCCTGCAGGTCTTGATTTACATTGAATAGTTTTGGATTATATTTATCCAGCCAGTCTTGAACATGGTTTCTTGCAGTACCTTGATCAGTTGTTATTCCAGGTATAGCAGTTACTTCAAGGTTTGGTTGCTTTAATATGATTAGCCCATATCCTTGAATTAATGGCGTCTGTGATCCTAATGTCTTAATCGAATCTGATAACCTATTCATAGCAACTTGATTTGTACTACTTGTTAGTTGTGAATAAGTTGTTTTGCTTTCTGCAAAAGTATTTACAGGTGAGAAGCAACTTGTAGATACTGCAGTAATTAATAACCCTGCGACTAACGTTTTTTTCATGGTAATTCCTCCCATTATTTGGTGTTTGTTGATAAAATAGTTGGACTAAATTTTAAAGGTTTAATTTTCATTTGAAAGCTGGAGCTGCTTCATTTGCAGGAAGCCCAGATAGATTGAGTCGTTGCTCCTATCATTAATCCTGTCATGAATTTTTTGATAGCGATTTCATAAGATCCTACAAAATTACAAAAAATGAAATTATACTTGTACATTGCTTATACTTTTATCTCGGAATAAAATAAGATCATTTTTGCTATGTAGAGACTTAGAATGCTATTTTTTATAAATGTGATAATTTTGTAGTTCTAGATTGTTTCTAAACTCAATTAACTGAGTATTGAGAAAATTAATCCGACATAATGTTACTTGCTACTTCACTGCACTTTTTATTCGTATAATCTTCTCCTTTCTTAGTGGTCCTACCAATTACACCTTTATTAAAACATTAAATTTTTAATGCGTAAATAGTAGAATTTTGTCGAATATATCTAAAAATTCTACTATTAATTATTAGTTCAACTAGCAATATTATCCTGGTAAAATTACTATTTAATCTTATTTATATTCAATCTTATTCAATTAATTATAATAATTATAAGTTAATATATATATTAAAAAGATAGTTAATTTAGCTTATAAGAAAAAATAAAATGTAATTAAATTATATTAAAATAATTCAATCACATCCTGCATACTCATTACCTTTATTTGTATATGTAAAATTGCATGATCTTTGGTGATTTGCTCCAAAAGTCTTTCATCAAATTACCGAAACCTAGGATATTTCCAATTATTTAGGAGTAACGCCACATCACCATCAAGCTAAAGCGAATTTTTATTCACAAAAATGAAAAAAACGCTATTCTTTTTGTAGAAATATACAGAAAGGATGGCGTTTTTGTATGAATCTATCGTTTCAGGATAAGTTTCATTTGTTCGCTGAAGAACTACAGCAATATCTATCTCCACATATTCTTTAACAACTTGCACAAGATACAGGTTTTGTAAAACGGGTTACCGCCAGCATTTTGGAAAAAAACCACGTTAAGCAAAAAATACAATAAGCTACCCATTTGGACAGCTCATTTACATAATTATCGTTATTGGAAGTTAAGCATCTGTTCCTTGAGGAATCCAACCAATACTTTGGCTCCATTTATCAGCTTTTCGTAGAATCTCCCATATCAGAGGATCTTTTGATTCGGTATACATGTGTCGATTATTTGTGTGTTTTTCAGCTAACCTATATTTTAATTCTCCATATTGCTTACAGTCTTCTGGATGAGTACGCATATAATCTCTAAATAAGAGAGCAAGTTGTTCAGGCCAACTCCCTTCACGTCTCACATGTATATGAGTTCTCTTGTTACCAGGAGTTTCGCGAAAATAACGTTTAGAACGGTCTGAATTATCTGCTCTATAAATAAATCCTAAACTTTCTAAGGGTTTCTTGAAAGAATCCAATAACTCTAGAGAATTTACGGAAATTTGTATATCAATAATTGGTTTTGCAGCTAAACCAGGTATTGATGTAGAGCCGATATGATCAATTCTTATGGCAACGTCTCCTAAAACACTTCTTAATGAATCCCCTAGATTTTGAAACTCTTTAGACCATTCACTTTTATAAGGAATTACAATAATTTCATCTGACATTTATTTTCCTCCCTAAATCTCTCTTACAATCTAAATGATATCAGATTCTATTATGTATATCGCATTCATGTAAGGTTAACATAACGTCCTATTATCAGAAGTTCTCCTCACCAATAATTCCCGACCTATCAACATTCTTTGAAACATCCTCTTCACCTACGTATGCAGTTTCTTATTTATCTCATTATATTAGTGGTTAAAAGCAATCATTGTCTTTTTTTCCTTTACTCCATATGTATAAAATTTCGCATAAACTAACGGTGGACTTATCCCCGCTAAGTAGACAACTGTAAAAAAGACTATGCAGCCATCGAAATTCGATATTCGATCGGAGCTCGATGATTGAGTCGTTTTTGGAATCGTTTGTAGTTATAATGATAGATGTATGTTTCAATTGCTTGAATTAGTTCTCCCTTTGTTTGATAGTCATTAAGATAAAACATTTCAGATTTAAAATGAGAGAAGAATGATTCAATGCAAGTTCCTTTGCGGGAATGGCTGCCGATGGCGCCTAGCTGTTGAAGCATACGATAATAAGTAGGAGATGTATATTGGAATCCTTGATCTGAGTGGATGATGGTTCCATACACATCTCTTTTTTGTGTTGCTAAATCTAATGTTTTTAGAGCAAGTTGTAAATCATTGCGATATGAGAGTTTCCAAGCAACGATTTCATTATTGTAAAGGTCTTGAACGACGGATAAATAGAGAAATTTATCTTTGAATGGCAAATAAATGATATCTGTGACAAGTACCTCATTTTGTTTGCGGTTTTAGAATTGTCGTTCTACTACATTTGGGAAAATCGATTGAATGTGAAGCTCTCGCATAAGTCTACATACTTTTTTGTGGTTCACGAAAAATCCAGCCTCTCGTAAGGCGATTATCCTGCGAGGATAACCGTATTCCTTGTGTTTTATGTGAATTGTTTGAATCTGTTCATGCAATATATGATCCTTTGAAAGGCGTAATTGCCTTTGACTACATGTTGAACGCCACTTATAGTAGCTAGAGCGATTTAACTGCGCAATGACGACAAGCCAGGTTACTTTGTACCGAGAACGTAGTTCTTCAATAATCTCGTACTTAGCCGTTTGAGCAAGAACACCTCCTATAGATTTGGATACTGCTTTTTTAAGTAAGCCACTAGCGCCTTGTAGTATTCCAATTCTTCTTCCATACTATCGAACTTCATACGAGGACGACCTTTTAAGAGGTTTTTTAAGCCGTTATTACCACCATTTTGCCCCCGCAAGTCTGAAATATCACCTGTTTCTTGATATTTCCGGACCCAATTCATTAACTGTGTTCTACTTCTAAGCTTATATTTCTTCGCTATAGCTGATTGGCTACCCTCACCATTTAAATAACTTTTTACAACTTGTATCTTTAATTTATCTGAATAAGTTTGAAATTTATCCCCTTTTTTAACCATAATAAAATCCCCTCCAAGTAAAAGTGTAACATCCATGTGTATTCATGGTCTTTTTACACTGTCTACCTTAAGGGGATAATATCACAGGTGAAGTCTGCCCAAAATGAAGTTAGGTCCATACATAAATTGTTTGGAATTGCATCATAATCTGCCTTTGAACAGTCTATGTAGGTTTCTATGTCTCTATCAAATGATTTTTGCACCAGAACCCAAAAAACTTTGCAACAGAACCATTATTCTTTAGAATAGGTCTAAAAGATCATCAAATTTCTCTATAACTTGATCATATTCACTTACATTTCCAAAACCGTACTTTGCGTAAACAAAAGGGATACCCGCATACCTAGATGCCTTTAGATCACCCTCTGTGTCTCCAACATAAACAGGTTTTGAAAGGTTGTTTCTTTCGATTATTAATTTGATATTTTCTCCTTTTGTAAGACCTGTTCTACTGGGGTTTTCATAATCTAAAAAATAATTCTCAAGTTTATGATACCGAAAAAACCCCTCAATATACCCCTGTTGACAATTGCTAACGATAAAAAGTTTATATTTCTTAGAAAGGTTATATAGTACATCTTCCATGTTCTCAAAAAGAACTCCACCGTGTTTCTCTATATATTTACCTTCAATCTCAAAGCACTGTTTCATTATTTGTGTTCGAGTGATTAAATCTACGTTTGGAAATAACTTGTTACTTATGTCGTCCATTTGAAGTCCCATAGTACCTTCGAAGTCTTTTCTTGTTAATTTCTTTTCTACTTGATTATTTTCCTCAACTATACTATTCCATGCAAGTAGTACAGTGTTTATAGAATCCCAAATAGTTCCATCCAAATCAAAAATTATGCTATCCATATGTATGTCCTCCCCATCATTTATAACATATATGTACGAAACTCAGCTAAATCATACCCACTATCTTTCCCACATATGTAAATTGTATCACAAACACAAACTTTTCAAGTATCAGCCCCTTGTTTTTGGATGTGAGGTCAAGACTGGAGTGAAGCGAAGTGAGGGGCTACCCCCTTTTAGTGTCATAAAAATATAGAGTAAGAGAAACTTCGTAGACAACCAATCAATGCGGTTCGGTAGGTATAATTGCTAGTCCAAGTCGGCGATAATTAGTCGGTTCCTTAACGTACAGGGAACCGATTAAAATATGCCAAAATTGTGTCTGAACATACAATTTTCTTTTTTGATATGGTGACCCCATCGCCATCAAGCTAAAATTTTATAGTACCCCCAGAACGAAATTTCGTGCTAATTTGTAACAAAAAAGCTCATTTTTTCGTTTCGGGATAATTCTGAATTCTTAAGTTGATGGATGTGTATGGTGACCCCTTATAGACTAATTTTTTATAATCATTTTTTCATAAGAATTTAGTGCTCTTAATGGATTTTCATAAGCCATTTTCCATGCACTCTCTACACTTATTCCCATTTCAAGCATATTATTAATCTGTAAATCTATATTTGATGTGCCTGCTGCTACAACATCATGAGACTGATATAATAAAGACTCTTTGTCTTTTAAAAATAGCTTCTGACCGCATAAGTTTTCAATATTTGCTCTATCTGTCATGGCAATTATGGAATCATCCCCTATAAGTTCCACTATACGCTTTGAAATTTCTAAGTCAACGTGCTCTCCATCAAAATTCAAACAAATGGTTATATCTCCCTCATATGCATAACGTAGTATAGTAGCAGGGACAATGCCTATTTTACTGTCTAAATTATTTAGTGTCCATGATTCCATTTGTAATGCAAATAAATCGCTAATTCTTTTAGTCTGCTCATCTTTTCCGCGCCAAGCGTGTTTAATAAGTTGAGGCATATCATTTAGAAAATGATCAATTAAGATAGCCCCTCCATATTTTTCTTTTTTTAATTTTCTTGCTATAGCAACAACTCGTTCTATGCTTTCAGCACTTGCTTGAGGGTTAGATTTTTGAAAATGGCCTAAAGCCACACTAATATTATTTGATAATAACCCTTCTACAATCCACTCCACTTGTGGATACTCTTTAGTTGAGTAGGGAGGGGATGCAAGATGAATGTCTGGAGCTAATACAACATATTTCAATCCCAATCTGCCACATTGAAAAATCTTATTCCAATCTTTATGATTAGGTCTCCAATTTCCTGTTTTAGGTGTTCCTCCTACACTAGAAAGCAAAGGTCCTTCAAGGGAAATACCTATAATGTTATTTAATTTTCCTAATGATTTCATCTCATGGAACTTATTCATATATTCCACAAAGAAATCTAATTTTGATTGTGGAAGAAAAAGTGTTAGTAAACAATTAATTTTTTCCTGTTTTAAAACGTTATCGATTTTTACTAAATCATTAATATTTAGTTCACTAAAATCAAAGTTGCTTATCCCGTGACAGTGGAACTCAATGGGATTATTTTTATATATCTCTCTTATATTGATGCTAAGATTACTTTGTTCCAAATGAATACCTCCTAAAAAATAATGTCATTTTCTATTGGGACCCCTCGGTAAGGTAGCTCTTTTTCGAGAAAATAAATAGTTCTAGAAGAATCATGATGTTTTTTATTTTCGCATATTTCAAAATCTCCATTAGAAATATGATATAATGCAAATTTTAAGCTTGGCCAATCACTTTTTTCTTTTTGCACTTGTTCCTGTGCAATTATATTTTTTAGATTTATTGTAGTTTCATGGAACTCTACCTTAGGCCCCATACATAAAATTTCTCCATTATCAAATCCTTCTTTCACAAGAAAAGTGGTGGTTCGTGTGAAAGATTGTTTATCTAATAAAGCAGCTTGTACACCGTTTAAACCTATATATTTTCTTTTAAAGTTTTCATCTAATACAGATAAATCAGCTGGGTGCTGATTTATCATTCTATCTTTAAAATAATGTAATAAATCTCCTTGAATCCATCTATGGTAAGACAGTACTGCAAGGTCAATTTTATAACCCCTTAGAAACTCAAACTGTTTAATTTCTTCAAGAATTTCATTGTGTAGATGCTCTGCGTTTTTTTGATAGTTAATATTATGTTTTCCTTTTTGTAAGTAAGAAGATAACCCACAAATACGATCAAAATCCTTGCTAATAACAGGTATATTTCTGTTATTAGCAATCTGGATAGCTGGAATGTTCAAGCGATCACTTATAACAAGATCTACACTTAATTTATCGGGGAATTTTTCCGATAAATCTAAAGCAGCTTGTAAATTCCCGCCACCACCACTAACAAAAAAGGCTATGGACATTGGTTGTTTTTTAGGAGTATACAGTTTCTTTTTCATTGATCTCTTCCTTTGATATTGCACTTAAACTATTTTTTAAAGCCCTTTTCATAATTTCTATCTCATTA
The DNA here is from genome assembly GCF_016483685.1 of Bacillus cereus group sp. N8. NCBI lineage: Bacteria > Bacillati > Bacillota > Bacilli > Caryophanales > Bacillaceae > Bacillus > Bacillus cereus group sp. N8. Next base: position 12,761 of record NZ_JAEHBK010000048.1, read on the forward strand.
TCTGTAATAGTAAATGAAGGTGTTATAGCGATAACTTCTGGTGCAAGGGAACTGCTTGCGAAAATAGCACCTATGATTCCATTAATAGGTTTATTTTTTAGTGCGGTTCGAGCATGGTCAATAATTTGAGCAGCCACTTTTTTCTTTAATAATATCCGAGCTGTAGCACCAATAACTTGTACTGAATCAACAATCTCAAATTTAGCAATACTATCTAGCATTATTTTTAATTTTTCTCCAAGCTTATTAATATCATGCTCTATATTTCTCCATTTTTCGAAGCGGTCTAACACTGCGTGCGCCAAACTGAAGCAAATTGGAGTATTGGAAAATGTTGAAGAATGTAAACCAGGTTCTAATATTTTGTCATTATAAACAGCGTTATTAATCCAAACAGCACTTAATGGTAACATGCCATTTGTTAATGCCTTAGACATAACAATGAAGTCAGGTTTTATATTAAAGTTTTGCAGCCCTAAGAATTTTCCAGTTCTATAAAAACCACTAAAAACTTCATCTACTATTATATAGACTCCCATATTTCTAAAATAGTTAACTACTCCTTCTAGATAACGAGAATCTGGTATTACAATGCCACCAGCATTAAGAATGGGCTCAATAATTAGTGCTGCAAAAGGAGGGTTTTTTTCGTTATGAAAACCACTAAAATCATTTTCTAACGAAGTTTTTATAAATTTTAAACATTCTACATTACATGTAGTAGGATTTTTGGAAAACCTACATCGTCGACAATCAGGATATGGTAATCTTAAAACAGGCATTGATGTATTTTTAAAACATTCCCTGTATCTTGCACTAGAACTATAATTGGAAGTGAAAGGACTACGTCCATGATATCCACCCTCAAAAACTGCAACTGTAGTTTTATTATTTGATAATGCTAGAGCCATTTTTAGAGCTAATTCTATCCCTTGTGCACCACCTGTTTCAAATGCTATCTTTCCCTTTAACCCAATCTGCTCATTAATTTTGAAGCCTATTCTGTTAGCTAGAGATAATCTTAAATCTGATTCCAAAAAGCTAGGGATATTAGGTAAATTACCACTTATATTAGTAGCTGCGTTAATTAACTCAGCATCATAACCTAAACTATTAGATCCATTGGCTGCTTCGCCGTCAATATAATGATTTCCTTCAGAATCAATTATTGTTGAAGAATACGAGTTTTGAAATATAGGTTGGTTTTCCGTCCGATAAACAAAATCAGTTTTAGCAATATAATCTCTATCCATTAATTTTTCATTCATAGGATAGGCTTCTTCCCTTCTGTATTATTAGGCATAATTGTAGATATTATGGTGACTAGATCCCAAAATAAATCAGAATTATGACTTAACTTTTCTGAGTATAAAAATTCCATCCATTCCTTAAAGTTATTCTTGGCATTAGATTTTGGTATAAATCCTAAATAGTCTTTTATTTCTGAGTTTTTGTTAGCTTGATTAACTATATTGTTTAAACTTTTTTGGAACGAAAGTTCATTTTTTATAATGTTTTTATAATCGGCATCAATATAGTCTAATGCATTTTGAACTGAAGTTACGCTAGTATTAAAATTTTTAATAAGTTTGCTTCTTTGTTTGTAACCAAAGTACAATCCCAATGACCTTATTAAATCCATTGGATCATCTGCGGTATGTATAAAATTAAGTTGAGCACTTACAACTCCTAGTTCATAACGAATATCGCCAGGATTTCGAAGTTCTGGTATAGAAGAGCCCTTTTTACTTGTAAGCTCCACTGTTGCTGGTGTTTTTTTGAACTCATTACGCTTTAAGAAAACAACATACGATGGTCCAAATGAAAGAAATTTATCTACTAATAATAATCTTTCTTTAGATGCAATATTAATTTGATAGTACCAATCACTACGAATTAAATGCTTATGATAATTAATTTTATTTATACTGATTATTTGGTATCCATTGTTGTTTAAATACTCAAATATAATCTTTTGTTTATTAGCAATGATACAATCTGGTTTTAATACCATGAGAGCTGTATTGTTAAGCGTTTCAGTAGATAATTTTTCTTCTAGTACTGAGTTATAGCCTTCTAGAAAAAAAATATCATTAAAATATAAATCAAATTTATTCTTTGGACAGTTTTCTAATAAATAATTCTCCATTTGGTATATCCTCCATTTAAAAGTACAAGTACATGGCACTAAGTTTGCTATTTTATAAAAAAAGAAAAGTATAGAAAAAATATTGATTTGGCATGGATCTTTTACAAGCATGACTTACATATCAAGAATACTCTAGTGACAAGTATTTAACATTGTCTAAGGAGAAATCACACTTTACTTTTGGATTTGAGTCAATATTTTGGACACAAAAAAGTTAAATTTATGCTACTTCTTTAGCCAAATCTTCTATTGAAATGAATTTACTAATACTCTCATAATTGCTTATCCTTAAAAATATTCAATATTCATTTTTTTAATAAAGACTAAGCCTCTTTAATTGCTTTTATTTCAAGTAGAAATTCAATAAAAGATTTAAGATCTTTAGCTGCAATCTCTTCACTACATTTATAATGATTAATTATTGTATTTAATATGGAATTTAAGTGATGGTCTCCATCAATATTTTCCCAAATCAAAAGTCCCGTCTCATTTAACTGATATGCATTTCCATTTCCAAAAAGAAGATGCTGTTTTGCTATCGTCCTAACTCTGTAATTTAAATCTTGTTTATAAACCATTTCCTCTATAATCATTAATTTTCCCTCCTACAACTTTCCACATAATTTGATAATTTTATTAATGAATAATACATAATCTTCCACTGATCTTTCTAATTCTAATTTACTCGTAGTACTTCTAGAAAAATAGAGATCATTAAATTTATTTAAAACTTCTAATACCTCTAGATTCTCTTTACTTAAGGCTTTTAACTTAATATATACCCATTTATCTCTATCTACAGACTCATGTTTACTAAATAGGTACGCAGCAATAGCCTTAATCAATGTATTCCTAGATATAATCAAGGCTGTTTCCAGTTCTCCTTTTTGCAGATTTCCTGTGATGTCTTCATAAGAATTATCAACCATATTTACATAATATCTAGTCATAAGGCTGAAATAATTGTTTAAATTTAAGTTTTTATAATACTTATTGTATAAATCAGAATTAAAAACGCATTTACTATTGATAAATCTGTGTAAAAATGAAGCCAACGTTTCAAAATCACTCTTTCCCACTTTTAATTGGCTTAAAGAACGCTTGGTAGTATCTGTAAAATCGATTGAGTTTAATTGATCTATTAAGGATTCTAATGAAGATAGCGACCAGTATTCAATATCTCCTCCAATCCCGTTAATGTTTGTAAATGCTACCTTAAATGAGTCATTATCATAAGTAATTGTGGAATCTGTTTTTAAACGCGTAAAGTCAGCTACTACAACAAAAATGTCTAAATCAGATTTTTCATTTCCTATTCCTTCTATTAAGGAACCACTTGTAAACACAAAATCATTAGCATTATAATTAACACATCTTAAAATATCGTCTTTAGGAATTGTTTTAGATATAGGTAATAACTCAATCACTTCCTAACACTCCTTTCTAATATATATCTAGAGTAGCTTTTTTCTTGGAAATATATTCAAATATCCTTAGTGTAAAATATCCTAACATCATATAAATAATACCTATTAATGCTTCTCCTCCTAACAGATTAAAAACATGGACTGTAATATTGCCATCAATAATTAGTCTCGAAGCTTCAATTCCTCTTGTAATAGGTATATAATATGAAACTTTAGATAGTAATAAAGGAAGATTTGAAATCGGAAACTGTGCACCACTAAAAATCATCAATACAAAAACAGCTGTATTCATTATTAGATTTAAATCACGAGAAACAAGTCCCATACTCCCTAGCAATAGGCCCACTCCAATTGAAGAAAACATTGTGATAATAATACATATAATTAATAGTAGAAAATTGGTATTACTAAAATCTAATTCGAAAAATAAGTATCCTACAGTGAGACCAATTATAACTGTAGCTGTTGCATCAAAAATATGAATAAAAGCCCTTCCTATAAATATAAGAAAATTATTAGCAGTAGAAGCTACTACTAACTGTAATGTTCCAAAACTGCGTTCGCTTACCATTACAGTACCTACTCCGAATAATGCGTTGTATATACTTAATAGAAAAGCATTACCTATTACCCAAGGAGTAATATCACTGGTATGGTGAATATAGCGTGCAATTAGACTAAAAAATACTAGTTGCATTATTGGATTTATTACTTTTACAAGAAAATAAATCTTGGGATCTAAAAAACCAAAAAGAGCTTTATAAGAAAGAATAGATTGTCTAAAAAACCTTATAAATATATTATCCATACTAGTGTGCTCCTAAATTCCCTTTCATTCTTGTCCTATAATCAATCTTCCTAAATAGAACGATAACCAAAAATAAGTAAATAGCAGTTAAAATTAATAAAACTGACAAATCAATATAAAAGTCTGAATAATTAGTTATACCTGTCATGCTTTGCCTAAGAAGCTTTACTCCCCATGTTGGCGATAAAACAAACGATATATATTGTACATATTTAGGAAGAATAGAAATAGGAAAAATTATCCCGCATAATATATATATGGGGTATTCCATTGAATTCATTAGCATTCTAGAACTTCTAGATAGCGTAAACAAGAATGCCATTAATAATGAAATAACTGTGAAAGATATAATTGTAAAAAATAATGATACAAAAAAGGCTAGCGGGCTTATAATTGTAATGTCTATTTTAAAAACCAAAGTCACAAATATAAAACTTAATACCATAGAAAAGATACCCAATAGTAAATTCCCAAGTACTTTACCTAAAAAAATTATTCTAAAATCACTTGGTGTAGCATAGATTATTTCTAGAGTTCCCATATATCTCTCTCTTTCTATATCTCCTGCGGATGAGAATATTATAGAGCTCCAAAGATTTAATATTCCAGTTCCGATTACTATATATTCCCCGATGTTTGAAACATCTGAATTTTTGAACATAAAATAAAATAATATGGAATATAGTATTGGCTGCAAAATGATAATAAATCTAAACGTAGGACGAGAAAGAGATTGTTTCATATGTACAACTAGACTCGATAGAATTACTTTGTATATCTTAAACATCTTGACCACCAACGTAATGAACATAAACGTCCTCTAGTGTTGTGCTTCTAGTGTTTATATTTAAAATATGATCTTCTTCTAAAATATTAATCAATTTCCCAATAAATTTATAAGGCTCCTTACACTGAACCTTTACTAATGTTGACTTTTCTAAATGCTCCAAAGGTAATACTTCTATCCCATTTAGACTTTTTATCTCAGATATCTTATCATCTGAGATAAAATCTACATTAGCTTCAATAACAGATAATGAGTCTAGCACCTTTTTCAAATTATCGGGTGTATCTAGAGCTAACAATTTCCCTTTGTTTATAATAGCAATACGGTCACATAATTCATCAGCTTCATACATATAGTGTGTTGTAATTACTATCGTTTTACCCAATTTAGAAAGATTTTTAATTATATCCCGCAAATCCCTTGCACCGATAGGATCTAACCCTATCGTTGGTTCATCTAAGAATATTATTTCTGGATCGTTTACTAATCCCCTAGCAATTTGTAATCTTTGTTTCATTCCTTTAGAGTATGTTTCTACTCTTTCATCAGCCCTATCTGATAACTTAACTAGGTCCAATAAGTAGGGAATTCGTTCGTCCCTAGTTTTTTTATCAATCTTATATAGATCTGAGAAATATATTAAGTTTTCCCTACCAGTAATTCGCCAATATAAATTTCTTTCACCACCATATATGAAATTAATTCTTGGCCTTACAAATTTTTCCTCACCGAAGGGTTTGTAACCAAAAATCTCCACATTACCCGAGGTAGGTGCTAACAGCGTAGTTAATATTTTCATTGTAGTAGTTTTTCCCGCACCGTTTGGTCCTAAAAGTCCAAAGACCTCTCCCTTTTTTACAGAAAAAGAAATAGAATCAATAGCTCTTAATGTTTGCTGTTTTTTCTTAAAAATACCTGTGTATGAAGTGTATTCCCTAACTAATTCATTAACTTCAATTACATTATGCATTCTTATTACTCCCTATTATGGTTATTGCACTATTTTTAACAAAACATAAACTCTTTAAATCTCTAATTACATGAGGTCCATTATATATTAAATGGGCAATGATAGAAGGAATTATAGAACCCGAAAATAACAATAAAATAGCAGATGTTAATCCAAATACAATTTGAACAATAAAGTCATATTTACTAAAGGAACTAGACCATTTAGTTCCATAATGTACAAGCATAAAGAAAACTGCACTTATTACAACATTCAATAGAACAATCTCATTCTTATTGCTTAGACTTAAAATATAATACCTAAAAAATAATTCTTCTGATATTGCGCCTCCAATTAAGGTATAAATGGACATAACATAATAAAATCTGCTTTTATTAGTTATTAAGGATATATAATCGTTAGATAATACTATTCTCCAAGTAGACACCTTGGGTAATATGAATAACATTCCAACGACAACCCCAATAATTATCCAAAAGTATTGAGGTATTATTAGCATAGGTTTAAAGTGAAATATTAACGGAATAACTAACGGGAAGATATACATACTCCTTCTCACTACTGTTGTAACATATGTGTACTTTTGAGAATGCACCCTTTTAGCATTACCTACAAATAAAAGCACAATTACCCAATATATTAATAATTCAAGATATCTTACCTCAAGCAACATTGTTAGAGTTGCAAGAAGCAGAATACTTAACCACAAAGCATTTTCATTTCTACTCATTTTAAGATCCATCGTTAACATCCTAATTAATTAATTAATTAAAAAGATTAGAGTGATATTAATTAATCACTCTAATCTTGTCACTATTACTTACTATTAACCGTTCTCAACAGCTAAAGCAGCAGGTAATTCAACCTTTACAGCTTTTGGTGAAATGTACTTTTTCATATTTACGCCCCCCTTCTTTTCGTCACAATATACATTACATCCGATTAAACAATTAAGTCAATACATAATATTCAAATTATTTACAGCGTAAGAAAATTATGTATATTACATGCTATTAACCGTTCTCAACAGCTAAAGCAGCAGGTAATTCAACCTTTACAGCTTTTGGTGAAATGTACTTTTTCATAT
>NZ_JAEHBK010000049.1:0-19548 GCF_016483685.1 Bacillus cereus group sp. N8
CTCGGTAGCTCAGTCGGTAGAGCAGAGGACTGAAAATCCTCGTGTCGGCGGTTCGATTCCGTCCCGAGCCACCATTTAAATTTAATACGCCGGCTTAGCTCAATTGGTAGAGCAACTGACTTGTAATCAGTAGGTTGGGGGTTCAAGTCCTCTAGCCGGCACCATGTAAGTTTCGGAGGGGTAGCGAAGTGGCTAAACGCGGCGGACTGTAAATCCGCTCCTTCGGGTTCGGCAGTTCGAATCTGCCCCCCTCCACCATTTACATAGGGGCATAGTTTAAAGGTAGAACTGAGGTCTCCAAAACCTCCAGTGTGGGTTCGATTCCTACTGCCCCTGCCAAATATATACACAACATGGCGGTTGTGGCGAAGTGGTTAACGCACCGGATTGTGGCTCCGGCATTCGTGGGTTCGATTCCCATCAGTCGCCCCATTTTTTCTTTAAATAATTAATATGCGGGTGTGGCGGAATTGGCAGACGCACTAGACTTAGGATCTAGCGCCTTTGGCGTGGGGGTTCGACTCCCTTCACCCGCACTTTTAATAAAATAACTCAAACATGTCTTGCGGAAGTAGTTCAGTGGTAGAATACAACCTTGCCAAGGTTGGGGTCGCGGGTTCGAATCCCGTCTTCCGCTCCATTTTAACTTAATATGGCGGCATAGCCAAGTGGTAAGGCAGAGGTCTGCAAAACCTTTACCACCGGTTCAAATCCGGTTGCCGCCTTTCTTTTATGCCGATGTGGCGGAATTGGCAGACGCGCACGACTCAAAATCGTGTTCCTTCGGGAGTGTCGGTTCGACCCCGACCATCGGTATCGGTTAAAAGACGAGTGATCGTCTTTTTTTATTTGTTTTTATCTTCAATTAAATGTGAATATATAGTAATATCAAGCGTTCCTACTTTGTGGGGACGTTTTTTTGTGTTCAAATTAATGTTAATTTATCACCTAATACGTTAATTCTTATAGGTTAAGGTAATGCCTTCTAATCGCATGTAGTAGGTTTAATTCACTAGAGGAAGAATACGTAGCTTCAATGTGGAATGGTACAACGAGTCAAAGGTTTTATCAGATGTTTAATGAAACAAAACCTCAAATGTTTAATGTGTTTCGGGAATTTGATAAGATTGCAGAAGAACTAATGCACGCTGCTGAAAAATTTCGTAATGTTGATGAACTTTATGATGGTAATTTAGTTGAAGGTAATATCCAAGAGGGTGCGATGTGCGGTAAGCTTCCGCCGAAATCTGACTTCGAGAAAGCTTGGGACGAAGAGAAAAAGGATTTAAGTGACGCATGGACTGGTATTTCTACTGGTGTAGAAGATGCTGTCACAGATGCATGGGAAGGACTTAAAGCATTGGGTGATGCAGAGACGTGGGAAAACATGCGTGATGCAATTGTAAACTACGAAGAAACTCTCCCTGCAATGTGGAACACATTATCCGATTCATATATAAATAATTTTAAAAATGGAGATATGGAAAGTAGAATGCATTATGCTGCCTATGGTGTAGCATCATTATTAACAGGTTTTATTGGTGATAAAGGTCTTAGTAAAGCAGGACAAGCAGGGAAGGTAGCAACAGCCGCAAACCTAGCAAAGGGCGTTTCTAAAATTACTGATTCCGCTGGATATAGAAACGCACTACATATATTAAATAATTTTAAGTTAAACACTGGGAATCGATTTGCCTATGAAGGTGTTGGGGGAAGTTCTGTAAAATATGAACTTGGTGGTGCATACCAAGCAGGAAAAGACTTATTAAATCAATTTGCGGTTTCAAAAGAGGAATATAAAGATTTAAGGAAGAGAACACCTAATGATAGGGTAAGAAAAAATGTAAATACAGATGTACCCAAAGTTGACCCTGTATATGGTTATGAAGTTGAAAAACTGGAAGCTGACCATGTTGTTTCAATGAAAGAAATAACAGAAATGGAAGGTTTTGATACGTTGCCGAGAGAATAGCAAATAGAAGTGCTTAATATGGATGAAAACTTTGTAGGGCTTGGGAAACCAACAAATGCTTCTAAGGGTGCAAAAGATTGGAGTACATGGCCAGGACATCCTAGATACGGGGAGGTTCCCGAAAATATAAGAATGGAAATGTTAGAACATGAAGTAGCGGCTAGAGAAGCTTTGAAAAAATCAATAAAAGAGAGGTTGCAGTCAATTGAAAACAATAGTTAAAAATATAGGTGGTAAAAATATAATAGCTACAGCAGAAGAACATTTAAGCCCTCAAATAGAAAAGTTATTATATTTGCTAACTAAAGTAGAAGATAACAAATTAGTTGATGGATTTTCTATACAAGTTGGCTGGTCTATTTTTATTCTATCCAAATGTGAAGATGGGTATCACATTATTGTCCCAGATTATACAAAAAATCCTTTTAAGGATACTACAGAAGATTTAACAATTGCTTTATGGGTGCAATTAGAACAAGTACATTGTTTACGTCAGTTGAATATTGATGGTGAAATGATAAAGTTTAGCGATAAAATAGTGACTGCAAAAAACGTGTTACAACTAGATGAGGTTTATTTACAAAGGGCTAGTGATTGTGAAAAAGGTGATTCTGGTTGGTATATCGGTCCTGTTGATGAAACAGAAGAAACAGAAGATGAATTAGAAGCATTTTACGCATATCAGCTATTAAAAATTAGACCTTCAATTATTCAAGTTTTAGCCTTGCCTTATGAATATCTGGTAGTTTTTGAGAAAGATAAAATCAAAGCAATTTTAGATGATAACGATGTCGATGTTTGGAATGGAGTTACAAACTGAGATTAGTTAAATTTAAAAATAATTGATAGGAGTTAACAGCATGGACGCAAAGGTTTCAGAAATTCTAAGAATGTTAAACAATTATGAGGGAAATGAAAAAGAAATTTTTGAACAGATTCAAGCTGAAGCAATGGTGAAATTTATATGTGGAAAAATCTGATTTTAGAAATTGAAAAGATAGAGAAAAGCTTTAACGATAAACTAAATACACCTGCAACAGATACTGAAGTTCATAGATTAAGAAAACACGTAAAAGAGAAATTTAATGTTGACTTACCGAGTGAATTTGAGGAGTTTATTAAAAACGTAAATGGTTTAGATTTTAATGGGCTGGTGATTTATGGAGTTGACCCTTCCTTACTAGACACAGAAAGGGACGAACTAATTAGTGGACTTATAGACACGAATGAGATTTGGTATGAAAATGAATTTCAAAAAGAGTATCTTTTCTTTGGGGATTCAAATATTGCGTGGTTTTGCAAAAACTTATCAGACGGTACTTATCTAGAACTTGATAAACCATCTGGCACAGTGATGAAAACATATAATGATTTCAATACAGTGCTTGAGGAAGCGTTAAAAATAACCCTTCTGTAATAGGGGTATTAAGAAGAACAAAAAATCTATTTGAAAGAACAGTTTATTTACCTGATACGACTCAAGAGCGAAGAGTATTTCTTTTTACCGAGTGAAACTTTGGAAGAAGGAACAGCTCTGTTATATAAACAACAGTTAAAAGCTATTAAGGAATTAGAGCAAACTGCGAAACAATAAAGGGATAAAAATGAACATTCATTTTTATCCCTTTATATAATTTCATTACTTTATAGAGTATCTCCCCACCCGGGTGACATGAAGTTAAATCCGACACCACCAGTAGATATTAGCACATTATCAGCTGTTAATTTCGTAATTTCTAAAAACTTTTTTTCAAACTTTTCTCTGTTGTACTTGTACATAGTTGAGTGGCACGACCACATGTGCGTTGAAGTACTCAACCAGTCCCCTAATTCCTTTAATTCAGGAAACGACTCAAATTGAATTGGTTCATCTAATTTCATGAATCTCACTTGATAGATAGTTGGGTTTAACTGCTCTCCTATTCCTTTAAGACCATGTGCTTTTTTCTCATTTGAATGTGCCATAATTTTCCCTCCATTTCCTCTTCAAATTTTTTCCTATTTTAATTATACAGCAATAGAAAGAAAATATGGGGATATTATGGAAAACGGTATCAGCGATATAAAAAGACTCTAACAGAAATGTTAGAGCCTTTTTTGTTAAATTATACTATGTGCTTCTAAAATTCGTAATAAACGTAGGAATTCATGTATAATATAACTTGTCGAAAGAACAAAATGATAGTGATTTATATTATGTCTGTAATATGAATCAAAAATGAACTTTTTATATTTCTTTTAAAAATGTGTTGAATACACATTATATTTTATATTAATATTTTTATGTAGATTTAAAACGGGAAAGAGAGTGGAAAGTATGGGCCGTAAATGGAACAATATTAAAGATAAAAAAGCATCAAAAGATGCAAATACAAGCCGTATATACGCAAAATTTGGACGTGAAATTTATGTGGCAGCAAAACAAGGCGAGCCAGATCCTGAATCAAACCAAACGTTAAGAGTTGTATTAGAGCGCGCGAAAACATACAATGTACCAAGAACAATTATTGATCGTGCAATTGAAAAAGCAAAAGGCGGTTCAGAAGAAAATTATGACGAGCTTCGTTACGAAGGCTTTGGACCAAATGGATCTATGGTAATTGTAGATACACTGACAAATAACGTAAACCGTACTGCAGCAGATGTACGAGCTGCATTTAGCAAAAACAGTGGTAACATGGGCGTAAATGGTTCTGTAGCTTACATGTTTGATGCGACAGCTGTTATCGGTCTTGAAGGTAAAACATCAGATGAAGTTCTTGAAATTTTAATGGAAGCAGATGTAGATGCACGTGACATTCTAGAAGAAGAAGATTCTGTTATCGTTTATGCTGAACCTGATCAATTCCACTCAGTACAATCTGCACTTAAAGATGCTGGTGTTGAAGAATTTACAGTTGCAGAATTAACAATGCTTGCACAAAATGATGTAGAACTTCCTGAAGATGCTCAAGCACAATTTGAAAAAATGGTTGATGCATTAGAAGATTTAGAAGATGTACAACAAGTTTATCACAACGTAGACTTAGGAGAATAATAAGACAGAAGATCCTTTCGTTTAACGAATAGGGTCTTTTTTTGTGAAGTTAATTAAGATGCTGAATTATTAAAGGTGTTTTGTTGTAGGGAGGGAATATGGTTATAGATTGTACATGAAATAATTGTATTTCTAGGAGGCATTTTTATGGCGCATAAAACACCAAAACATATTGTTGCCGTATCAGGTTATTTAACAAATGAAAAGAATGAAGTACTTTTAGCAAAAGTGCACTGGCGAGCTGATACGTGGGAAATGCCTGGAGGACAGGTAGAAGAAGGAGAAGCCCTCGATCAAGCTGTTTGTAGAGAAATAATGGAGGAAACGGGCTTAACGGTGAAGCCAATTGGAATTACAGGAGTGTATTATAACGCTTCTATGCATATTTTAGCTGTTGTCTTTAAAGTAGCATATGTTAGTGGCGAAATAAAAATTCAACCTGAAGAAATAAAAGAAGCCAAATTTGTTGCTTTAAACGAAGAGAACATTGATGAGTATATAACGCGTCCACATATGAAATCAAGGACACTTGATGCGATGAAAGCGACGCAGTTCATTCCATACGAAACATGGGAAGTTCAGCCATATAATCTTATAGGAAGGCTGTAACGTTTAGGTTAGTTATTTGAGGACACCTCAAATTGCTAACCTTTTCTTTATGTATACTGTTTCAGAAAAAGGTCACAATAATAAAGTGTAGTCTATTAATGAGTGGGAGAAGTTCTACTGTCAGCCAATAGCGAGACAGTATGAAAGCTAGTATTGATTTAAAGAACGTTTGTTCTGTATAATGGTGATATATCGTATATACTTAGATTGCTAGATGTTTAAAAGTATAAATTTATAAATGATATAGTAAAAGAATAAAGTTAAATTAAGCTTTTTTTATGAAGATAGTTATAGCACTCTTAATTCTTTTTCTGTTACTAATTATTAAGGGGAGTCCTACTGTCTGCCTATAAATAATGTATATTCAACATTTCATATGAATAGTAGATAAAAAAGGACTGTGATACAATACATTTTTACACCTTACAATGTTGTAAGGTACGTGTAAGAGAAATCGATGGGATATTCTTTTACAACAATGTATTCTTGAGTTAAGAGTTATATATGCTGTGTGGAAAAGAGGTGTTCGAGATGAAAGAACGAGTATTATCTAGAGTGAACTATCATCAAAAAGTTGCATTAAATCCATTAACTAAATTTTTTTATAAAGCCATTATATTATTATTATTGTTAAGTTTTGCATTATTATTCGTTGGAAATGTAATGATTGAGCGAAGTGATATTAGTAAATTACATGTACCTGCTAATTTAGAGGTGCCAGAATCATTAACACACGCATTTATTGCGACGGAAGATAAAAGATTTTATCATCATAACGGTTTAGACTATATAGCGATTATCAGGGCGTCTATTGAGAATATAAAAGCTGGTGGTGTTGTGCAAGGAGGAAGCACGATTACACAGCAGTTATCTAAAAATGCTTTCTTATCTAATGAACGTACATTTTCTCGTAAGTGGAAAGAAATTTTTTATACGAAAAAGATTGAACGTACATTCACAAAGGATGAGATATTAAAATTGTATGTAAGTAATATTTACTACGGAGAAGGCGCATGGGGAATTGAAAAAGCAGCAAACCTTTACTTCGGTAAAAAAGTGGATCAATTAACACTGGCTGAAAGTGCAATGATGGCTGCTGTAGTAAAAGCACCGGCTTATTACTCACCTGCACAAAATTATGATAAAGCAGTTGAGAGACGGAATGTAGTTTTAAGGTTAATGGAGAAAGAAGGGTATATAAATCATGATGAATATGTGCAAGCAGTTAGTGAGAAACTAGTAATTCGTCATGATATAAAAACAGAGCAATCCATGTTAAAAAATGCCCGTGAAAAAGCAGTAAGTTAAAAGAAGTTCCTACGTAGGAGCTTCTTTTTTTTGAATAATTTGTGACAAAAGACGACACAATATTGTCACAAATGTTGTGTTTTTGTAATTTATGTGAGCGTGTTCATTGCGTGACGTATATAAGTGTTGATATTATGTGTATTGTGTACAATGCTGTATACAGAATATGAATTTAAAGAGGAATGTATATGAAATCAAATAAACTCATGGCTCTTGGTGTAGTTTTTTCTATCGCAGTATTGATTGTAATCGGAACAATTGCGTATAGCATCATAAATGACAAAAAAGATAAAGGGAATGAGATGTTTGCTTATTCTACGCAACAATCTTTAGGTAAAGATGATGCTCCGGTTAAGGTAGTTGAATTTGGAGACTTCAAATGCCCAGCATGTCGTACTTGGGATGTAACGGTATTACCACGATTAAAAGAAGAATATATTGATAAAGGTAAAGTGCAGTTATATTTCATTAACTTCCCATTTATCGGAAAAGACTCTGATTTAGGCGCAGCAGCTGGTGAGGCGATTTATAAACAAGATCAAGATTCATTCTGGATTTTCTATGATGAGATTTATCAAAATCAAAAGAAAGATACGGAAGAATGGATTACAGAAGAATTACTTCTTAATATTGTGAAAGAAAAGCTTCCGAAAATTAATGTAGAACAGTTTAAAAAAGATTTACACAGTAAAGAAATGAAAGATAAAGTACGTAAAGATTCAGATCGTGCTCAAAAATTAAAAGTTCAAGGTGCTCCTTCAGTATATATAAATGGAAATCTTGCAAATCCTGATTTCGATAGTATGAAGAAGGCAATTGATAAAGAATTGAAAAAGTGATGAGTTATCTCATCACTTTTTCGACTTTTTTCGATAAAATTCTTGCTTCGTATTTTCTTACATGCTATACTACTTTACATAAGTTATTTTAATATCTTATATTTATTTCATATTTGCGGGTGTAGTTTAGTGGTAAAACAAGAGCCTTCCAAGCTCTGGTCGAGAGTTCGATTCTCTTCACCCGCTCCAAATTTTATTTAATGTTTTTCTAATAAATTGTGATCAACGCAGTGTTTCGTTTCTAAGATAAACGAGGCATTGCGTTTTTTAATGTTTGAAAAATATAATTACATGCGAAAATAGAAGTAAATAATAGTATTCCAAAATTGAATTACTAACCAATAGAGTCGTTACATAAGGGATGGATTCATCTGAGGAGGCGATTAAGAATGGATTTTGAACAATTAAAGCAAGATGTAATTGCATATAGTAAAACAATTGGCATAGATAAAATAGGCTTTGCAAGTGCTTCTCCTTTTGAGGAATTAAAGCAGCGCTTAATCCAGCAGCAACAATTAAATTATCAATCTGGATTCGAAGAGCCTGATATAGAGAAGAGAACGAATCCACAGCTTTTACTACCTGGTGCAAAATCAATCATTGCGATTGCTTTAGCGTACCCTTCAAAATTAAAAAATGCACCATTAAGTAAGCGTGGAGAGCGCCGCGGGATTTTTTGTCGTGCTTCGTGGGGACAAGATTATCATCTCGTTTTACGAGATCGTTTGCAAAAGTTAGAGGCTTATTTAATCGAGAAACTTCCGGATATAGAAGTGAAATCAATGGTCGATACAGGTGAACTAAGTGATCGAGCTGTATCAGAACGTGCCGGTATTGGATGGAGTGGCAAGAACTGCGCTATTATTACGCCGGAATTTGGTTCGTATGTATACTTAGGAGAAATGATTACGAACGTCCCATTCCCTCCGGATCAGCCAATAGAAGATCAATGTGGAAGTTGTACGAAATGTATTGATATTTGTCCTACAGGTGCTTTAGTACAGGGGGGACAGTTAGACTCGAAGAAATGTATCGCATTTTTAACACAGACAAAAGGGTTTCTGCCTGAAGAATATCGCGATAAAATAGGAAACCGTATATATGGATGTGATACTTGTCAGACTGTTTGTCCAAAAAATAAAGGAATGGATTTCCACAACCATCCTGAGATGGAGCCTGATCCTGAGTTAGTTAAACCGTTATTAACACCCCTTTTAACAATTAGTAATCGTGATTTTAAAGAGAAGTATGGAATTATGTCTGGTTCATGGAGAGGTAAAAAACCATTGCAACGAAATGCTATTTTAGCACTTGCGCATTTTAAAGAAGCATCAGCAATTCCTGATTTGATTGGTGTTATGAAAGATGACCCAAGACCCGTACTTCGCGGAACAGCAGCATGGGCACTTGGGAAAATTGGCGGAGATGGAGTAGGCGAAGCAATTGAAAAAGCGATGGAACGTGAGAAAGATGAAGAGGTTCTTCATGAAATGAATCGTGGACTTGAATTGTTAGCACAGAAAAAAGAGTAGATAATATCTCCCTTTTTCATATTGTAATATGGGAGGGAGACGAAATGGTTGTAAAAGCGAATATTGAAAAGCAAGTACAACAGTTTTTAGCATATATCACAGAGAAACGAACTGACGTGGATGGTATTGCTGAAGATTTATTACGAATGGTACAGAGAAAGAAACAATTGTTTCAAAAACGTAGTGCAGATATAGTGAAAGCAACTGCCGATATTTCTTTCATTAGACAATTAAATAGTAGTGAGCATCAAGAAATTGATTATCAAGTACACTTTAAATATTTAATTAAGCATAAAGAATTATTTTATATCGAAGAGGAACAATTAAAACGACGAGTTTGTCTGAAAAACAGTCGTGTAATAGATGATTATGCTCTTGAGGTGTCAGAAGAAATAGAGATAGGTGAAAAGTTAGAACGAGAAGTCACGAAAGAAAAATACGGTTCATATCAATATAATCGTTTAGAGGCAGTGAAATATGCAGAGCGTTGGTGGGATGATCGCAATCCCGCATACCGTAATTTCCCTGATAATTGTACAAATTTCATTTCACAATGTCTGCACACTGGAGAAGTGCCAATGAACGGACATCCTAACATTCGTAAAGGGTGGTGGCAAAGGGGAAACCAATGGAGTTGGAGTTGGGCTGTAGCACACTCTTTTTATTGGTATTTGTCAGGTGCTACAACAGGGCTTCGGGCAGAAGCGGTAGAAAAGCCAGAAGACCTAATTCTTGGCGATGTAATTGCGTATGATTTTGAGGATGATGGTAGGTGGAATCATACGACAATTGTAGTAGCAAAAGACGCAGATGGTATGCCGCTTGTAAATGCACATTCAGCGAATAGCCGTCAGCGTTATTGGAATTATGAAGACTCTAGTAAATATACACCGCAAATGAAATATAAATTCTTTCATATTATTAATGGGTAGAGATTTTTCGTTCAAGTGGTATAATACGTAGTAGACAAAAAATAGAGGTGAATATCGCGTGGGAGTACATGTTGTTTTATATCAACCAGAAATTCCAGCAAATACAGGAAATATTGCACGTACTTGTGCAGCAACTGGAACAGAATTACATTTGATTAGACCGCTTGGATTTTCAACGGATGACAAAATGTTAAAGCGTGCAGGATTAGATTATTGGCAGCACGTAAAAGTTACGTATTATGATTCAATCGAAGAATTTTATGAAAAAAATAAAGATGGTGAATTCTTCTATTTAACAAAGTATGGCGAGAAAGCTCATACAGCATTTGATTATAGCAAACGTGAGAAGGATTACTATTTCGTGTTTGGAAGAGAAACAAATGGATTACCAGCTAATGTAATTGAAGAAAACTTCGATCATTGTTTACGTATTCCAATGACGGATAAAGTACGTTCATTAAATTTATCTAATACAGCAGCAATTTTAATTTATGAAGCGTTCCGTCAACAAAATTATCCAGGATTAGATTTAGAAATCGTTTATTAAAAGTCGCCATTTGGCGACTTTTTTATTTTTTTTAGAAAATATGTAACCATACATTTTAAAAAAGCTACATATTCATATAGAATGAGGTATATGAATAAAAATAGATAAGACGGGTTGAGATAAATATGAAGGAACAATATCATAATCAAAATACCTTTTTAAGTATGATAGATATGGATTTAGTAAGACAGGGACTACTACATGCTATTCAAGATTTAGTGTTTATTGTGAAAGTTATTGATGATGAAACTTTTAAATATATTTATGTGAATAAAATAGGAATGGATTATGCCAGGCTAGGAAAAGAATGTTATGGAAAAACTTTTGCAGAAGTATTACCAGAAGATACGGCAAGGATATTACAAGGACAATATGCAAAAGTAATGAGAGAAGCGAAAGCAAATACATTTTGTGATGTAATTAGTTTGCCAACTGGTAATATACATTATGAATCTTTACTTAATCCAGTATGTGATGTAAATGGAATATGTCAGTTTATTATTTGTATTACTAGGGATATTACAGCACAGGTTAAGGAAAAAGTGGAAATAGAAGAAAAACAAATGTTATTTAAGTCATTACTAGAATATAATAATGACTCCATTGTATCTGTAAATTCTATTGGGAGAATTACATATGCAAATCCAGCAACATATGAAATATTTGGATATCGATATGAAGAACTAAGTAATCAATTTGTTTTTCAGTTTATAAATAAGGAATATGAACAAGCTTTTCAAACCATATTTAAGGGGGCTTTACAGGGAAGAGCAAAACAAATTGTTGCAAAGAAGTATATTCATAAAGAAGGATATGAACTTTATATTTCCGTTAGGACAATCCCTATTATTGTGAATAGTGAAATCGTCGGGGTGTACATAATCACGAGGGATGTTACAAGGCAAGTATTAAATGAGATGAAAACAGAATATTTGGCTTACTTTGATCAGTTAACGGGGTTAAAGAATAGAATATCATGTACAAATAAACTAAATGAATTTTTAGCTGAGAATAAAAAATTTGCATTGCTTTTTATAGATTTGGATGAATTTCACCTTATTAATGATACATTTGGTCATAAAGAAGGAGATCAAGTCTTAAAAAAAGTTACTGAATGCTTACGAGACGTAAAAATAGAAGATATGCATTTATTTAGAGAACATGATGATCAATTTGTTATGTTAATAGAAAATATAACGAGAGAATGCGTAGAGGAAGTTGCACAAACAATACTAAAAAAAATTAGTGGGCATTTTGTACTAGAAGAAGAGGATGTTTATTTGAGTGCATCGATTGGGATTGTAATGGCCCCAGAAGATGGAATGGATGAAAAAATACTTTTCCAAAGGGTCGACGCAGCTTTGGAAAAAGCCAAGGAAAAAGGAAAAGGGTATTATCATTTCTATTGTAGTGGATTAGATTGTGAACGTGAACAAAGGTTTATAATAGAAAATCAGTTACATCGTGCTATAGAAAAAGATGAATTTTTCCTATATTATCAACCTCAAATTAATATTGAAACGGGAAAGATAGCCAGTATGGAAGCCTTAATAAGGTGGGAGAATAAGGAGCTAGGATTGGTCTCGCCAAATCAATTTATCCCACTTGCTGAAAGAACAGGATTTATTATTAAACTTGATGAATGGGTAGTACATCAAGTGTGTAAACAAATACATGAATGGTTAAATAAAGGATATGAGGTTGTACCAATTGCAGTTAATATTTCAGCTAGACATTTTCGTTCTATTACATTAATAGAGATGATTACACGCGCTTTAAATAAGTACAATGTACCGCCTCATTTATTAGCAATAGAAGTTACAGAAGGAGCCCTTATACATAAAGATTTATCGAAAAGAGTGTTATTACAGTTAAAAGAACAAAACTTAAAGATTCATTTAGATGATTTTGGAACGGGATATTCATCTTTAAGTTATTTGAAAACATATCCAATTGATACGTTAAAAATTGATCGTTCTTTTATGGAAGGTATATACAGAGATGAAAGAGATACGAATATTACGGCTGCAATTATTCATTTAGCACATACTCTAGGATTAAATGTAATTGCAGAAGGAGTAGAGAAAGCGGAACAAATACAATTTTTAAAGGAAAAGAATGTGAAACTCGTACAAGGTTATTTTTATAATCGTCCTTTATCGATATACGATGTGGAAAATATTTATTTTAAATAGTTTATAAAAACAAGAAAAAAAGTGATGTGCTAAATAGCACATCACTTTTTATGTGTACCTGGTTTATCGTTGTAACCAGATGTGAAAATAGCTGTAAGAAATGTGAGTGATACACCTAAAATTAATAATAATTTCATACTAATTTCCTCCTTACTTTTTCGGTTTACGAATCCTATTTGTGAATCGAAATGTATGTAAGGTTCCTAGAAGAAAAGAATTTATTTACAATGAATAGTAGCGTGAAAACGTTAATACCCTTATTATACAGAATTTTCTTTGAATTTTGGGGAGAATTTTATAGAGCTATTATATATTTCGTTTTGATTTAAAGAATGTTTAAGGACATCCTAGCATACCTTTTATAATAATCCGATTGAACAAGGAGATGGGGGAGGAGCTATAATGGATATTCTAAAAAAGATTGAACAGCATCGAGCAGCAGAAGAACGTTTACAATGGGAAGGTACGTTTGCGGAGTATTTGGAGCTTGTGAAAGAAAGACCATGGGTGGCTCAAACAGCACACTCTCGCATTTACAATATGATAAAAGATGCCGGAATTGAAGAAGTTGATGGTAGAAGAAAATATAATTTCTTTAGTAATCAGCTGTTTGGATTAGAGGATGCACTAGAGCGTCTTGTCGAAGAATATTTTCATCCATCTGCAAAACGATTAGATGTTAGAAAACGTATTTTATTATTAATGGGTCCTGTTAGTGGTGGTAAATCAACTTTAGTTACGATGTTGAAACGAGGATTAGAAACATATTCACGTACAGATCGTGGAGCTATTTTTGCGATTAAAGGCTGCCCAATGCATGAAGATCCATTGCATTTAATTCCGCACCATTTACGTGATGACTTCTTTGATGAGTATGGAGTAAGAATTGAAGGGAATTTATCACCATTAAATGTGATGCGTTTAGAGCAAGAATATGGATCAAGAATTGAGGATGTAGTTGTAGAGCGTATTTTCTTCTCTGAAGATCGCCGTACAGGGATTGGTACATTTAGTCCGTCTGATCCAAAATCACAAGACATTGCCGATTTAACAGGTAGTCTGGACTTTTCTACGATTGCAGAATATGGTTCAGAATCAGATCCTCGTGCATATCGATTTGATGGAGAATTGAATAAGGCGAACCGAGGCATGATGGAATTCCAAGAGATGTTAAAATGCGATGAGAAATTTTTATGGCATTTACTATCGCTTACGCAAGAAGGGAATTTCAAAGCGGGAAGATTTGCGCTTATTTCAGCAGATGAATTAATTGTAGCGCATACGAATGAAACAGAGTATCGTTCCTTCATAGCAAATAAGAAAAATGAAGCATTGCACTCAAGAATTATTGTAATGCCAGTTCCGTATAACTTACGAGTTAGTGAAGAAGAACATATTTATGAAAAAATGATTCGTGAAAGTGACGTGTCCAATGTTCATATTGCACCGCATACACTTCGAGTTGCAGCAATGTTTACCATTTTAACTCGTTTAAAAGATCCGAAGCGTCCGGATATTGATTTAATTAAAAAGATGCGTTTATATGATGGAGAAACGGTAGAAGGTTATAATGCAATTGATGTAGAAGAATTGCAACGCGAATATCAAGATGAAGGTATGAAAGGTATTGATCCTCGTTATGTTATTAACCGAATTTCTTCTACAATTATTCGAAAAGAGGTACCATCTATTAATGCACTAGATGTACTTAGATCGCTAAAAGATGGGTTGGATCAGCATCCATCAATTAGTAATGAAGATCGAGAGCGTTATATGAATTTCATCTCATTAGCGAGAAAAGAATACGATGAAATTGCTAAGAAAGAAGTACAAAAAGCGTTTGTTTATTCATACGAAGAATCAGCTAAGACACTTATGGATAATTATTTAGATAACGTTGAGGCGTACTGCAATAAGTCGAAATTACGTGACCCATTAACAGGTGAAGAAATGAGCCCAGATGAAAAGCTTATGCGTTCGATTGAAGAGCAAATTGGGATTTCAGAAAATGCTAAGAAAGCATTCCGTGAAGAAATTTTAATTCGAATTTCTGCTTATGCCCGTAAAGGAAAGCGCTTTGATTATAATTCACATGAACGCCTTCGTGAAGCGATTCAGAAAAAACTATTTGCTGATTTAAAAGATATAGTGAAAATTACAACATCAACGAAAACGCCAGACGAAAATCAGCTTAAGAAAATCAATGATGTTGTTGCACGCTTAATTGATGAGCATGGATATAATTCTTCATCTGCGAATGAATTGTTACGTTATGTAGGTAGTTTGTTAAATCGATAGTTTGATAACAAAACGCTGTCTCTTGTTTTTTGCGGGACAGCGTTTTATTATCCGCTCATATGTGTATAACGTGTCATACCTTGTCCAAATATAATAAATTAAGATGCAATTTCATGAATTTATTGTCAATTATTTTTACAATATGCATATGATAGAGTAACCAACCATTCATACGAAAAAAGCCAACACAATACAATATGTTGCAAAGTGAAAATGTGTGCAACAATGCATTGTGTTTCTTTCTTATCGACGGTTAAATGTTACTTCTATTACGTGAGTGGAAAAATTTTGTTTAGGATGCTCGGAGTATTGTATGAAAAACGTTATATATGTTTATGGGATGATTTTCGATGGACAGTTATTTTTCAAGTATTCTAGCTTGCACATTACAGAACAAAATTTCTAGCTTGCTGTTCATAGAGGAAGACAATTACAGTAAGGAGGGAAAGAAATGGGCGAAGAAAATCAACCAAATTATACGATTTCACAGGAAAACTGGTCCCTCCATCGCAAAGGATATGACGACCAACAACGCCATCAAGAAAAAGTGCAAGAGGCCATTAAAAATAATTTACCAGACCTTGTAACAGAAGAAAGTATAGTTATGTCTAATGGCAAGGATGTTGTAAAAATACCGATTCGTTCTTTAGATGAATATAAGATTAGATACAATTATGATAAAAATAAACATGTTGGGCAAGGAAACGGTGATAGTAAAGTTGGTGATGTCGTTGCGAGAGACGGATCAGGTGGTCAAAAACAAAAAGGACCAGGAAAAGGGCAAGGTGCAGGAGATTCAGCTGGGGAAGATTATTATGAAGCAGAAGTCTCAATTTTAGAATTAGAGCAAGCGTTTTTCAAAGAATTAGAGCTGCCTAATTTAAAGAGAAAAGAAATGGATGAAAACCGGATTGAGCATATTGAATTTAATGACATTAGAAAAACAGGATTATGGGGAAACATTGATAAGAAGCGAACGATGATATCTGCATATAAACGAAATGCAATGGGTGGTAAAGCATCCTTCCACCCGATTCACCAAGAAGATTTAAAGTTCCGTACTTGGAATGAAGTGTTAAAGCCAGATTCGAAAGCGGTTGTATTAGCGATGATGGATACGAGTGGATCGATGGGAATATGGGAGAAGTATATGGCACGTAGCTTCTTTTTTTGGATGACAAGATTTTTGCGCACAAAATATGAAACGGTAGATATTGAGTTTATTGCCCATCATACAGAGGCAAAAGTAGTTACAGAAGAAGAGTTCTTCTCAAAAGGAGAAAGTGGCGGAACGATCTGTTCTTCCGTATACAAAAAAGCACTTGAGGTAATCGATAATAAATATTCACCAGACCGCTATAATATTTATCCGTTCCATTTTTCAGACGGTGATAATTTAACTTCGGATAATGCTAGATGCGTAAAGCTTGTGGAAGAGTTAATGAAGAAGTGTAATATGTTTGGATATGGGGAAGTGAATCAGTACAACCGCCATAGTACGCTAATGTCCGCCTATAAAAATATTAAAGATGAGAATTTCAGATATTATATTTTAAAGCAAAAAGCAGACGTATTCCATGCGATGAAAAGCTTCTTTAAAGAAGAATCAGGTGAAAAAATGGCATAATCCCTTTTAAAGGGATTATTTTTTTGTAAACTTTTTATTTTTTTAAATTGACACCGATAATGATAATCATTATCATTTATTCAAGAAATGATTATATTTAGATTTATAGATTTCGGAGGAGATGTAAAGTTGAAAAAAACTAAAAGAAAACATATAAATGCAATGCTAGTGGCGGCAGCCTTAGCGCTACCGTTTGCTGTGTATTCGACACCTGCTTTAGCGGCAGTAGCAATTGAGGCTAATAAAACGGGATATGCTTTAGAGAATGGTACATATGATGCTGTTATTAAAGCGTATAAAGATAAAACAAATGAAGAGTCCATGGCAGCTGTTTATATAAAGGATCCGAAATTAACAATCGAGAATGGAAAGAAAATTGTAACGGCAACGTTAAGTGATAGTGATTTCTTTCAATACTTGAAAACAGAGGATATTCATACTCCTGGTGTGTTTCATGATGTGAAGGTTATATCAGAGGATAAAAAGAAAAATGGGACGAAGGTTATTCAATTCGAAGTTGGAGAATTAGGAAAAAGGTATAATATGCAAATGCATATTTATATTCCGACAATGGCCTATGATAATAAGTATCAAGTGCAATTTGAAGTAAATGCATTGAATTTAGAAAACAATGTTCCAGAAGAACAAAAGGAAAATAAAGAGGATAAAGTGGATCAACAAGATGAAAGTGCAAATGTAATAGTAGATAAGCAATTACAAATGCATATTAATAAATATAACTTGAATAGAGAGAATCTAAATACGCCAATAACTAAGGAAGATTTATTAAAAATTAAATCTTTAATAGTCGTTGAGGCAAAAAGTAAAGGAGTAAAAGACGTAAGCGGTCTAGAATATATGACGAACTTAGAAAACTTAATGTTGGAAGAAGTTAAGGTAGAAAATATACAGTTTATCTCGAAAATGAGACAATTAAAATCATTAAGTATAACTTATGGTGAACTCGAAGATATTGGACCTTTGGCTGAGTTAGAGCATGTTGAGATTTTAAGTTTGAGAAACAATAAAATTTCAGATTTAAGCCCATTGAGTCACATGAAGAAGATTAATATGTTAGATTTAAACAGCAATTATATAAAAGATATTAAACCATTATTTACAGTAACATCTTTAAGGACTTTGACTGTAGCAAATAATCAAATTAGTAATGCTAATCTTGCTGGGATTGAGCAATTGAAAAATGTGAGAAATTTATCTTTAAGTAACAATGGACTTACTAATATTGAGCATATGACCTCGATGAAAAAGTTAGTGGAGTTAGACCTTTCTAAAAATGAATTAAAAAACATCGAACCTTTATTAAGATTATCTACTGTACAATCACTTAATTTAGAGGAAAACTATATTTCAGATATAACGCCACTTAGTCAATTAACAGGTTTATATGATTTAAAGCTAGGTTCGAATGAAATTCGTGATGTTAGACCTGTTCAAGAGTTAGGAAAAAGAATGGATATCGATATTCAAAGACAAAAAATCTTTTTAGATGAAGCAAGTGTAGATGAGGAAATAAAAATTCCAATATACAATCTTAAAGGAGAACCACTTCAAAATATTAATTTAAAAAATGAGGATGCTATTCTGAATAACGGATTTATAAAATGGAATAGTCCTGGAG
The DNA here is from genome assembly GCF_016483685.1 of Bacillus cereus group sp. N8. NCBI lineage: Bacteria > Bacillati > Bacillota > Bacilli > Caryophanales > Bacillaceae > Bacillus > Bacillus cereus group sp. N8. The sequence continues at coordinate 18,536 of NZ_JAEHBK010000049.1, forward strand.
AAAAAATATATGAATTTAAACTAGATACGAATACTGCTGAAAGTAAAATAAGATTTAATGGGACGGTTATACAGAATATAGTTGAAAAACAAAAAGAAAGTGAAAATTTAATTCTTGATAAAACTTTACAGCAACATATTAATAAAGAGCATTTTGGTAGAGAGAATCTCAATGCCCCTATAACAAAAGAGGATTTATTACAGATTAAAGAATTAGAGATACTTAAAGAAAAAGGAAAAGAAATAAAAGATGTGACAGGTTTAGAGTACATGACGAACTTAGAAAACCTCACTTTAGAAGGAGTAGGCTTGAAAAATATTGAGTTCATCTCGAACTTGAAACAATTGAACGATGTAAATGTATCTCATAATCAAATTGAAGATATAACACCGTTATCTGTATTGAAAAATTTACAATGGTTAGATCTTACAGGTAATCGTATTAAAGATGTAACGGTTCTTGGCTCAATGTTAGACTTACTTAGTTTAAAATTAGCTGAAAATGAGATTCGTGATGTAAGGCCATTAATACAATTAGGTCAGTGGGGGACAATTGATGTTAGAAGGCAAAAGGTTATTTTGGATGATGCAGAAATAAATAAAGAAGTGACAATTTCTGTATATGATTTAGAGGGAGAGCCAATTGAAAAGATTACACTAAAGAGTGAAGGTGGAACGCTTACCGATGAGGGAATCATTTGGAGTACTTTAGGAGAAAAAATATATGAATTTGATTTAGATGCAGATCATTATGAGACTGGCATATTATATAGTGGCATTGTAATTCAGAATATAGTAGAAAAATTAATACCGAAAGAAGAAGTAAAAGAACCGGTAAAAGAAGTTGAAGAAACAAAAGAAGAAGTAAAAGAACCGGTAAAAGAAGTTGAAGAAACAAAAGAAGAAGTAAAAGAGCCAATAAAAGAAGTTGAAGAAGCAAAAGAAGAAGTGAAAGAACCGGTAAAAGAAGTTGAAGAAACAAAAGAAGAAGTGAAAGAACCGGTAAAAGAAGTT